>MWAR01000617.1 GCA_002068715.1 bacterium ADurb.Bin374 | reverse complement strand
TGTTTTTCCTTTTCCTCTTTTTTGAGGTTGTACAAGGTCTTGTTGCCGGATTTCGCCTCGACGCCGTTGATGTGCTTCAGAATGATCTTGGCATCGACCAGGAAGCCACGATCGATGGAGATGCCGTAAATCTGTTTCGCCGTCTCGCGGGTGTAGGTCGTCAGCCGCGCCACCTGGGCGGCATCGAGAGGGATCTCATCCTCGACTTTCGTATTGCGGGCGCGAAGCACTTTATATAGTTGATTGTTATTATCATCGTTATTCAAAGAATGTTTCAGGCGGGCGACGAATTCCTCGACGGCCGATTCGGCGAGGTTGAACGCGACCTCTGACTCGTAGGATACAGCCGAGGAGAAATCTTCCGACCCGGTGAAATACGTGATGGAAAAACCGAGGATGAACAGGACGGTCAATGCCGTCAGGGCCATGAGAAACACCGAACCACGGCGATCAGTTCGCGTCATAGCGGTCCCCTGCCCGATCGATGCTCATCTTGATGATCTCCGCGTTCGCCGTGCCGTCCTCGAAGGCGGCGCGGAACCTCGGGTCTTTCTGCACGTCCTCCATGCTTTTCAGCATCTGGTTCATGGCTTCTTTTCTGCGGTTCACGTCGTTCATGCGATGAAAGACCATGGCTTTGAGATAGCTCGTCCGCATCGTCACGTTCGGATCCCCGGGGTTGTCGCGCTGGACCCTGTCTGCCTCGCGGAGCGCCCCTTCATAATTTCCACCCTTCATCATGACGGAGATCCGCTCCAGGTCGGCCACGATCTTCTCTTCCCGTTTTCTGGCGCCAATGGCGGCGGGAGACTCCGCCACGGCCGTCGGAAGGGACGGAGACTGACGGGTGGAGTTCACGGAATTCGGCTTCCGGGAAAAACCTGATCTATCCCGTTCCTGTCTCGCGTTTTCCCGGTCTGGGGGTTTTGCCGTAAAACGACATCCGGCAGTGCCAGTCACGAGGAGGCACAACCAGGCCAGACAAAAAGCCGCGAATCGCCCGGAAGGCGCGGCGGCAGACGGTGCGATGCATTGCATGTATCTCGTAACTGTACCCGATTCGCCTGGGGAAGTCAACGATACGCGCCTTGACAAGGCATCTCTCCTCTGGATATCATCGCTCCATGAATATGACTGCCACGCTACGGGCATACGCCCGACCTGTCTGCCGCACGTTTCTCCCGTTGTTTGCCGCCGCCCTTCTCGTGACGGTGTCCGCTCCGTCCGCGCACGCGAAGGACAAGAAGAAAAAGGCCGCCGAAGCGGCTGCGCCATCTTCGCACCGGTTCTTCGCCTTCGATGACGCGCCCTATTACACGTCTCCCGACAAGCGCATCGGCGTGAAGATGCTCATCGATTCGGCGAAGGTCGGGCCGACCCTCACGGCGCTCCAGCACCTGACCATGCTTCCGACGGCTGCCATCAAGAGCCACAGGCACGTCTACGTGACCGAGGCCGTGTACGTTCTCAAAGGCAACCTCACCCTCCGGATCGAGAAGGAAGTCAAGGTCATGGGCCCCAACTCGGTCGCGTATATCCCCCCGCAGACGTTTCACGAATATCTGAACGACTCGGGGGATGTCGTCGAGTTCCTCCAGTATTATTCGCCTTCGGGCCCCGAAGAGGAATACCGGAACTGGGAACGCCCCGACGCGCCGAAGAAGCCGGTCAAGGCCGCTGCGACCGGTCCCGCCACTCCGACCGCGATCGTCCGGCCTCCGCTTCCCCCCGTCCCCGGAAGCCCCCAACCGCTTCTCGGCGCGGTCCATGAGGAGAAGCCCCAGCCTGACACCGTCGTTCCCGCGACGACGCCCGATGCCGTCAAGACTGCTCCTGTCAGCCACGGCAAACTCGAATTCAGGCTCAAACAGGCAACCGGCACCGTGAAACTCGACGCGCCGGTGCGACCGGCGGCGAAATCGTCGAAGTAACCGTCGTGAGCCTCATCGACCGGCCCCGCTCGTATTTCAGCCCCGGCCTCCTCGAAGAATCGATCGAGGAAAATCGGAAGAAACTCGCAGCAGACTCTGGCAATCATCTCGTCAGGCATGGTCTTGCCAATTCCCTGCTGAAAGCGGGGCGCGTCGATGAAGCGCTGGCAGAGTACAAGCTCTGCGTCGAACAGGATCCTTCCCCCGAATACCTGATGAATTACGGAAAATGCCTGCTCAACGCCGGCCGGTATGAAGACGCCGTCGCGACCTTTCAGCGAGTGATCCAGGCGAATCTGCGCTGGCCCGATGCGTATTTTCATCTCGGACGGGCATACCGCGGTCTCGGCGATGCGGTGAAGTCGGCCGAGATGCTGCGGGAAGCGATTTCCCTGCACCCGAAATACCGCGAGGCGATCAACGAGCTCGCCCAGATCCTCGAGGAGCAGGGCCACCACGAGGAGGCGCTCGTCGAGTACAAGAAAGTGATCGCCCTGTTCTTCGGCGAATACCAGTTCGAGGACACCGACGCCTACGATTATGAATTATCTGTCCTCTTCGACAGCCCCGAGCTGGTCGAGGAATCGATCCGCCAGCTCAGACAGTTCGTCCAGAAGTATCCGGGCTACGCGGATGGGCATTACAAGCTCGGCCAGGCGCTCGAGGCGAAGGGCCTGGCAAACGAGGCGATGCTTGCCTTCAGGCGCGCCCTCGAAATCAATCCCCGTTATGAGAGCGCCCGGCGACGGTTCTGGAAACGATCCTGAGTGAGCGGCACGCCGGGGCCGTGCATATCTAGCATTCTGTATTCTGGAGATTCATGACGATGCAGGCCAAGGCTCAAACGACGCCTCGGAAGCGGCTCGGCGACACGCTCGTCGAAGCGGGCCTGATTTCGGCGGACCAGCTCAAAGAGGCCCTGCAGAAGCAGAAGGCACTCGGCCTCCGGCTCGGGAAGGTGCTCGTCCAGCTCAGCATGGCCACCGAGGAGAGCATCGCCGTCACGCTCGCCCGGCAGATGAACATCCCGTTCCTCGACCTGAATTCGCTGACCATCCGTCCCGAAGTCCTGACGACGATCCCGGAGGGCATCGTGCGCAGCCACACGCTGCTCCCGATCTCGCTCGAAGGAAACCGGCTGCAGGTCTCGATGTCCGACCCCCTGGACGTCTTCATCATCGACGAGATCAACTACCAGACCGGGTATGAGATCGTCGTCGGCATCAGCCCCGAGTCCCAGCTCGAGGCGGCGATCCGGCACTACTACGGCACGAGCGAAACCCTCCAGGCGGCCGTTGACACTCTCGCGGCGGAACGTCGCGAAGAGGTGAAGCGGCTCGATGAAAGTTTCTTCACGACGTTCGATATCGGCCAGGGCGATCAGGCGGCGGCGCCGATCGTCAACCTCGTCAACACCGTCATCCAGCAGGCGATCGCCGACCGGGCAAGCGACATCCACATCGAGCCCGATGAAGAAGTGATCAGAGTCCGGTACCGCCTCGACGGCATTCTGAACGAGCTGATGAAGGCGCCGAAATCGATCCAGAACGAGCTGATCTCGCGCCTCAAACTGATGGCGCAGATGGATATCTCCGAGAAGCGTCTTCCCCAGGACGGCCGCATCAAGGTCAAGGTGAAGGACTCCTCGATCGATCTCCGCGTCTCGGCCCTTCCGACCGTCTTCGGAGAAAAAATAGTCATTCGTATATTGGACAAGAGTCGGATGCAGCTCACGCTCGACCAGGTCGGCTTCGACGACGAGCTTCTCGAGCAGTTCAAGGCCATCTCTCTCTCGCCGAACGGCATCTTCCTGATGACCGGCCCGACCGGTTCGGGCAAGACCTCGACGCTGTACGCCGCGATCAACTTCATCCGGAACGGCCAGGTCAACATCACCACGGTCGAGGACCCCGTCGAGTATCTGATCCCGAGCATCAACCAGGTACAGGTGCGGCCCGACATCGGTCTCACGTTCGCCCGCACCCTCCGCTCGATCCTGCGACAGGACCCGAACGTGATCCTCATCGGCGAGATCCGTGACTTCGAGACCGCGCAGATCGCGATCGAATCGGCCCTGACCGGTCACCTCGTCTTCTCGACCCTCCACACGAACGACGCCGCGTCGGCCGTGACCCGCCTTATCGAGATGGGCGTCGAGCCGTATCTGGTCGCCTCGGCCGTCATCGGCGTCGGTGCGCAGCGGCTGGTGCGTCGGATCTGCCCATCCTGCCGCGTACCGTACCAACCAGACGCCGCCGCGAAGGCGTTGTTCGCCGGCAGTTCCGTCACGCCCGAGTCGCTCACCAGGGGAACGGGCTGCCTGACCTGCCGCCGCACCGGCTACGTCGGCCGCACGGCGATCCACGAGATCATGACGCTGAACGACGATATCCATGCGCTCATCCTGAACTCGTCGCCGGCCCGCACGATCCGCAAGGCCGCCGTCGCATCCGGGATGCGCACGATGCGCGAGGACGGACTTCGCAAGGTTGTCCGGGGCATCACGACCGTCGACGAGGTGATGCGCCTGACCCGCCGCGAGGAAGGCGAGCCTCCGCCGGTCACCGGGCGATGAGCCAGCGCAGATTTTCCTACCAGGCACTCGACGCCCGCGGGAAGCAGTTCAACGGCGTCATGGAGGCGGCCACCCCGGAAGAAGTCGGCACCTGGCTGTCCGACCGGCAGTATTACGTGCTCGACATTGCCGAGGCCCCGCTTGCCACGCTCGTCGCCGAGGCCGAGCGGGCGACGCTCTCGATCTCGCAGGCCGACATGAATTACTTTCTCATGCAGCTCTCGAGCCTGCTCAACGCGGGATGCCCGCTCCTCCAGAGTCTTCAGGCGCTGCACCGCCAGCTTCCGGCAGGACCCCTCAAGGTCCTCCTGCAGGACATCAAGGAGAAGATTGAGTCGGGAAAATCGTTTTCCGACGCCCTTAAGCTGCATCCGCGCGTATTCTCGACGCTGTTCGTCACGATGGTCGAGGTGGGCGAGGTCGGCGGCATCCTCGACGAGGTTCTCGAGCGGTATGCGCAGATGTACGACTCGATGTTCCGCATCCGGGCGAAAGTGCGCAACGCGATGATCTACCCGGCCATTCTTCTCTCGATGACGCTCCTCGTGGGCTGGGCCCTTCTGGTGAAGGTGTTTCCGATGTTCATCGAGCAGGTCACCCGGCAGGGCCAGATCCTCCCCCTTCCGACCCGTATCGTCATCGTTCTGTCGGATTTCCTGAGCGGCAACTCGTCTTACATACTTATAGGTATTATAATTTTTGCTTTTCTATATGGCCGTGTCAGGCGCACCGAGGCGGGCGGCCGTTTTCTGAGCACGCTGACGCTCGCCATTCCGCTCATCGGGAATCTCGCCAAGCAGTTTCAGCTGGCCCTGTTCGCCAGGACGCTCGGCACGCTTCTCAAGTGCGGCGTCCCGATCCTCACTTCGCTGGGCGCCGTGGAGAAGATCCTGACGAACCCCCTCTTCCAGCTCGCCGTCGGCGAGATCAAGGCAGGAGTCGCGCGGGGCGAGTCGGTATCGGCAGGCATGGGAAAGCGGCGCGACCTGTTCCCGGACAGTCTAGTGCTGATGGCG
>MWAR01000616.1 GCA_002068715.1 bacterium ADurb.Bin374 | reverse complement strand
CCCGCCCCTTCAGCATATAACGAACGATATTGAAGATTCGACTTCCGATGAGCGCGGACGCTCTTCGCACTCGGCGGCGCGCAGGGGGGGGAGACACATGAAATTCATAGCCCTGGATGTGGGCAGTAAGCGTATCGGAGTGGCGAGCTGCGATCGGCTCGAGATCGCCGCTTCTCCGCACTCGGTCGTGCCGGCCGGAAAAGATGCCCCGGCAGCGATTGCCCGGCTGGTCGAGAGCGAAGAGGCTGACGGCCTCGTCGTGGGGCTGCCCCTCTCGCTCGATGGCGAAGAGCACGGCGAGGCGTCGCGCATCGTCAGAGCTTTCGTCGAGCGGCTTCAGCCGCTGATAAGGGTGCCGATCGAGTTCATCGACGAACGGTTCACCACGAACATGGCGGTGACCAGCCTGATCGAGTCCGGCATGCGCCGCGAAAAGCGCCGCGAGATCCGCGACGCCGTCTCGGCTGCCCTCATCCTCAAAACCTTCCTCGACCGCCGCCGCGTCGTAAATCCACTCGCTTCCAACGACGAACCACCGAGAACACGATGACCACAGAGGTTTCGCAGAGATTATTTCTCTCTGTGAGATCTCAATGCTCTTCGTGTCCTGTGTATGTTGAAATTCGAAGTATTCACCGCTTCTCTTTTTCATCTCACTTCTTCCTCTGCACCTCGGTGGTAAAACGGACTTTGTATCTCTGGCCTTCAGGTGTTGTGAAAACTCATGCTCCGGCTTTGGGAGTATGGCGGAGAGGCTGGGGGTGTGGTAGCATACGGGGCACGAAACGATGCCCTTCAACTTGTCAGCAAAGGATGCGATGAACGATGAGCGAGCTCAAATACAGAAGCGTACTGATCTGCGAGGATATCCGCCAGGAAGTGAACGGTAGGGTGAGCCTGATGGGCGTGCTCGCCTCGAAACTCTTCGTGACGCGCTTTCCCTTCAAGTTTCTCAAGCTCTGCCTCTTCATCGAATGGGAAGAAGTGATCGGCAAGTGGGACGTCGGCATCAACATCGTCAAGCCGTCCGGCGCTCCGTTGCTGCCGAAACCGCTTGCAGCCAGCATCGAGGGCCAGGCAGGCCTGACCGCGCGTTCGATGATCGTCCTCGAAAACTTCGAATTTCCCGAATCCGGCACCTACCGGTTTGAATTCACCGCCAACGGCAAGGATATCGGCTGCGAGCAGTTCACCCTCGAGAAATACGAGGCCACCCCCAAGGTCACGAACTGAACCATGACCGGGGCACAGACAAACGGGCGGGCGACCGCCGAACTGCTCGAAAAGGCGTATGCCGCTCCCGAGACGTTCGCCGAGCGTGTCCTTCCGCAGATCCGGCAGAACATGACCGAGTCCGTTCCGGTCCTTCTGCAGGCGTTCGACGGCTCGAACGCGATCGCGAAGTCGCTCGTCGCCGACCTGTTCAAAGGCCCTTTGAGGGAATCCGCCCCCGCCGCCCTTATCGGCGAACTCGATGAAAAGCGCCCCGACCGGTTTGTCTGGGCCGCCCTGATCCTGGCGGAACTCCGCCACCAGCTTGCCGTCGAACCGCTCATCCAGGCGCTTTCTTCGAAGCATATTCCCGTCTCGATCGCTGCGATCAAGGCGCTCATGACGTTCGGAACACCTGCCGCGCACAAGGCGCTGACGGATCTGCTGCTGAAATGCCCCGATGAAGTGAAGCTCGCCGCCGCCGAAAAAGTGCTTGCTCCGGTCGCCGACCTGCTTTCCCCCGAACTGCTGAAAGAATACGGCCGCCTCGGAATCGACCGCCAGGGCTGGGTTCTCAAGTTCTTCGCCGAGGCCGGCACCGTTCAGGCGTTTCCTCACTTCGTCGCCGCTCTCGAAAAGGACCCGCTTGGCCTGGGGCTGTACGGAGTGAAAGGTCTAGGACGTGTCGGCACGAAAGAAGCCGTCGACGTTCTCGAAAGGCATCTTTCGCACCCGGAATGGTTTCTGCGGAAGCGCATCGTCGAGGCGCTCGGCCAGGCGAAAGCCCCGAATGCCGTCCCCCCCCTGGTGCGCTCGCTCATCGATCCATCGGTGCAGGTCAGGAGCGGAACGATCGAGGCGCTTTCGAAGGTCGGCCATCTCGACATCCCCTATATGATCGGCCAGCTGAACACCGGGAATCGCGATCTGAAGGTGAATCTCATCCGGGTCATGGGCCAGATTCACGACCGGAGGCTGCTCGAACCGATGGTGAAAACCCTTTCCGACCGTTCGATGCTCGTGTTCTCACTCGATGCGATCGGCGATCTGGGTTTTGCCGAAGCGGCGCCAGCCATCGAGCCGTTCCTGCGGGACGGGGAATGGTTCAACCGGCTGAACGCGATCGAGGCGCTGGGGAAGCTTCCTCTGCCGAATCTCTACAGGCTGGCCGAAACGCTGATCGAGGACGGAAACGACATGGTCCGCAACTCGGCCAAGCGCATCATGGCGAAAACCGCCAACGGTTGAGGTCAGCCGAAGACGATCTTCTCAGCGTTCAGCAGGATGATGATCTTGTTGCCGAGTTTGCCCACGCCTCGCAGATGCTCGACGTTCACCCCTTCGCTCACGTGAGAGGGCGGCTCGATCGATGTCTGCGGCAGTCGCAGGACTTCCTGGACGCGGTCGACCAAAAAACCGACCTTGACCTTTTCCCGCTCGAACGAGAGGATCATGATCTGGTCTTCGCGAATGTCCGCCTTCTCGGTCAGCTTGAGACGACGTCTCAAATTTATAACGGGTAATATCTCACCGCGGAGATTGATGACGCCCTCGATATGGGCCGGCGATTTCGGGACCCGGGTCATCGGCAGCATGTTGATGATGCCTTCCACCTGTTTGATTCCCAGAGCATACGTTTCGCCGGCCATCTGGAAGCTGACCAGCTGGACTAGTTCGACGACTTCCTTCTGGGAGTCGAGGTCTTCGTCATTCGAATCGTTGTTCCCTCCGCCCTGGAAGGAGCCGGGCTCGTCCGGGGGCTGGAAAACTTCTTGTGCCTGCGGCTTCGCGGGCTGTCTGGGAGTCTGTTTTACAGGCGGCGGAACCGGCGCGGGCTGAGCGGTCTGCCTCGGCCGCTCGCGCGAGGGAGCGAGTTGCCGTGGCTGGCGCGCAGGCGAGGGGGCCGGCGGAAGCGGCTGCGCCTGCTCGACCGGCTGTATGGATTCCGGCTCGGGTTCCGGCTCTGGTTCCTGTTCGGGAGGCAGGCTCGGCTCAGGTTCGTGCGGGAGTTCGGGTTCCGGCTCAGGCTCAGGTTCCGGCTCAGGCTCGGGCTGGGGCGGGGATTCTTCGGGAAAGGCGGCTTCGGGAGCCGCTCCGGCCCCGGGAATCGAGAACAACTCGGCTTTCTCCACCTCGGAGACGGACTCGATCTCGTCCGTGACGGTCTTTTCAGGGGAGCTTGTCGTGATGACCATCATGAAGGCTCTGTCGAACTTCTCATTCTCGAGATCTTTCACGGAGGGGATTGATTTCAGAATGGTGCACGCCTGCGCCTCGAGCGTGCGCAGGATCATGAAGATGCGCGGCCCTTTCAGAAGGCAATCCGGGACGAGGGAAACCTTGAGGAGATACGACTGAATTCCCTGCTGGTGCGCTTCGACAAGTTTGCCCTGTTCGGTTTCGCTCAGATCGAAATAGGCCAGGTCGGACAATTCCGGGGGATAGAGCGCGGTGGAAGCTCCGGCGGTGCCGGGCGATGCGCCGGCATCCGGGGTTCGTTCAGGGACCGATGCCTCTCCGGCGGCAATTCTGACGAGTTTCCGTGAGATCTCCTTCGGATCGATGCGCGAATCGCTCTGGTTGAAACTGTCCATCACGAGATTGCGCAGGACGTCGAACGTTTCGAACAGGACATCGATCAGCTGGGGCGAGACGGAAAGCTGGCGGTTCCGCAGTTTGTCTAGAACGCTCTCCATCTCGTGGGTGAGATGGGCGATCTTCTCGAAGCCCATGGTGGCTGACATGCCTTTGAGCGTGTGCGCCGCACGGAAGATGTCCTCGATGGCGCTGATATTGCCGGGATTCTGCTCCATCGCGAGGAGCATGCGGTCCATCAGATCGAGGTTTTCCTTCGAATCGTCGATATAGGCACCCATATATTGTTGAAGGTCGAGATCCACCGCGGACTCCTTGGTCTGTTTTCCCTCAGGTTCGTGCCTGACTCTTCGTCTGGAAGAACGACGGAATGTCCAGGATCAGCGCGATGCTTCCGTCGCCACGCATCGTTGCGCCCATGATTCCGGACAGCCCGCTCAGCAGATTGCCCAGTGACTTGATGACGATTTCCTGCTGGCCGAGCAGTTCGTCTACCATGAATCCTGCCCGCTTTTCGCCCGACGCGCAGACGACGATCGACAGCTCGTCGTCTCTTTCCTTCTCGTCGCTCATTTTCGGCACGTTCAGTTCTTTTCTCAACCTGATGATCGGCAGGACTTCTCCGCGCAGTAGGGTCACTTCCTGGTGCTGAACGATGTTGACGTCGCCCTTCGAGATATCCATTGTCTCCTGAACGGAACCAAGCGGAATGGCGTAGGTTTCGGAGCCGAGCTTCACCATGAGGGCCGGCAGAATCGCGAGCGTGAGGGGAAGCTTGATTATGACGCGCGTGCCGATGCCGATCTTCGATTCGACGTCGAGGGAGCCGTTGAGTTCGTCGATCTTCGCCTTCACCGCGTCCATGCCGACGCCTCGCCCGGAAATGTCCGTGACGGTTTGTGCCGTCGAGAATCCGGGCAGGAAGACGATCTTGACGATTTCCTCCGGGGGCATCTTTTCGATCTGTTCCTGCGTGAAGAGGCCCCGTCTGATCGCGATGGGACCGACGATCGACGGATCGATGCCCCGGCCGTCGTCGCGAACCTCGATGATGACGTGGTTTCCCTCGTGACGTGCGATGAGGTGAATTGTGCCCGTATCGCTTTTGCCCCGGGCGACGCGCTCGGCAGGAAGTTCTATTCCATGATCTATAGAATTTCGGATGATGTGGACCATCGGATCGCCGATCTCGTCGATCACGGTTCTGTCCATTTCGGTTTCTTTGCCCTCGATGACGAGGTCGATTTTCTTGTCCAGCTTTTTCGAGAGATCGCGCGTCATGCGGGGAAAACGGTCGAAGACCTGCTCGATGGGCACCATGCGCACCTGCATGACGACGTTTTGAAGCGAGCTGCTGATCTGGGAAACGCGCGTCAGCGTCTCGTTCAGGTCCTTCAATTTGTGCGCGGCCCCGATGTCGGCGAGCCGCGTGCGGTTGATGACCAGTTCTCCGACCAGGTTCATCAGGTCGTCCAGACGATGCATGTCGACGCGGACGGTCTGGCTGCTGCGCTTGTCCCCCATCCCTGTTCCCGGTTTCGGCGGTTGCCCGGCGGGCGGCTTTCCACCGCCAGCCGGCGGGGTCGGCGGAGGCGGGGAGGGTGGCGGTGCAGCCACGGCGGATGTCGAAACGGGCTTCCTGGTGGCGGCCTGGGGGACCTGACGCGACGGCGCTGTGGGGAGGGACGATGCGGTCGACCGTGCGGCCGTGGGTGCCGGCGTTCGTTGAGCCGGCTTCTGATACTGCGACGGCTCTGGGGCTGGCGGCGGAGGCTGGATGCTCCGAGGCGCCGCCTGCTCGATCGACTGAGCCTGGGGCGGCACCTCGGGCTGCGGAATACGCAGATCGTCCGATGTGAGGGTCGTCACGCGGACGGTCTCGATTTCGGAAATCGACTCGATCCCGATCTTGACGTCGTCGGCCTCCGTCGGGGTGATCAGAAGCATTTTGAACGAGAGATCAAACTTCTCTTCCTCGAGGTCCTTGATCTCGGGAACGGATTTGATGATCTCGCATTTGAGCTCTTCGAGATTGCGCACGACCATGAACGCGCGCGGTGCTTTGAGCAGACAGTCTGCAACCAGAGTGACCTGGAGCAGGAAAATGTGCGAGCCGCGCTGTTCCCCTTCGACGATAACCTGGAGTTCGAACTCGTTCAGGATGATGCCTGAAAGCTCAGGGCCCGTCTCGGCCGGTGCTGACTGCGCCGAAGCGGCCTGACTCTCTTGTTGCGTGTTCGTGCCGGCAACATCCAGCAGCTTTTTCGAAATGGCATCGAGATTCACGTTCGAGTCCGAGGAGGAAATGCTGTCGTTGACGAGAATGCGCAGGACGTCGAACGTTTCGAACAGAACGTCGACGACGATGGTCGTGACGGGAATTTCCTTGTTGCGGAGCTTGTCGAGAATGTTCTCCATCTCGTGGGTGAGATGGGCGACCTTTTCGAATCCCATGGTGGCCGACATGCCCTTGAGGGTGTGGGCAGCGCGGAAAATCTCGCCCACTGAATCGATGTCGTTGGGATTCTGCTCCAGGTTCAGGAGCATCTTGTCCATCATATCGAGGTTCTCTTTCGAACCGTCGATATACATGCCCATATATTGGGAAAGGTCGATATCCACCGGAGCCGGCTCCCTTTACCTCGTCTGGCTGTCGTTCAAGGTGTCACGAATGAGGCGTGGTCAACCTTCAGAGTATACAGGAAATGAGAAAAATGTGCGAGTGCGGCGGTGGCGGAAACTGGATGCTCGATGGCACGGCGAAAAGCGGGTCGGGCCGGTTGCTCGAAAAAATCAGCAGGTTCCTGCAAACCTGGAGACGAAATACTCCGCCGACGCAGGCATGAAATTGTCGGGAACGTCCTGGCCGTCGGTCAGATATGCGAGCGGAAGTGCCGTTCGGTACAGCAGGGAGACGAGGGGGCCGATTGTGTCGGTCTCGTCGACCTTGGTGAAAATCAGTTCGTCGAAACCGACCTGCTGGAATCGCCTGACGGTGTCGTGCATGTCTGAATACTTCGTCGTCGCGGAGAGAACAAGGTAGGTCCGAATGGGCCCGAAGAGATTGATGAAGTTCCTCAGATTCCCGAGCTCGACGGCGTCTTTCGGGCACCGTCCCGCCGTGTCGACGAGAATGATGTCCTTGTCCTGGTGGCGTTCGAGAGCGGGAAGAACGTCGTCCGGCTCGTAGAGCACTTCCATGGTGGCGTCGATCAGATTCGCATACTGATCGAGTTGTTGCGTGCCTCCGATTCGGTATGTGTCGAGCGTGAACAGCGCGACGGATTTCCGGTCTTTCACATTCAGGGCATACGTCGCTGCCAGCTTGGCGATCGTCGTCGTCTTTCCGACGCCGGTGGGACCGATGAGGGCGAAAATCTGGGGGCCGGGGCGCGTCGGCTGCGGGTGCGGCGTGAAGTGGAGAAGCCGCTTCAGCCATTTCGCGGTCTCGTCGAAAACGATTTTTTCATTGTGAATGGACAGCGGCGGGAGTTCCTTGCCCAGTCTCTCGATGAATTCGTCGATGATTTCAGCCGGGAACTCCTGGTTCTGAAACTGGCGTTTCAGGTGCATCAGCCCGGCGGGAACGGCCGCTGCCTGCGTCTCGAGAGCCTGACCGGCGGAGGTCTTCATGTCGCGGATGAGGGAGAACAGTTCGTTGAGCCTCTGTTCTAGCGAGTTCAACGATGGCCGGTCCGAGGATTCATCGATCGGGGGCCGGAGCGCGGCGGCTGCGGCCATTCGGGGCGGGGCGGCCTGCGTGGACGGGGCCGCTGGTTGCTTGTTGTTGCGATGCTTGATGATGGCGTCGAGCAGCTCGAGGGTCTTTGCCGTCTGCTGGGCTTCCTCTTCGATACGCTGGGAATGAGGTTCGGCCATGCCTTCCTGATTCGAGCGGATCCCGTGCACCCGGCGAAGTCCCTGGGGGCCGGTATGATGCGACTTTGCCGTGGCCGCGTCGGTCCGTGGTCGCTGGGTCGCCCCTGATGATGCCGGATACGGCGCGGTCCGGGAAGACAAGACGGCTTTAGGGGGCACCGGGGCAGAGGTGATTTCCTCGGAGGGGGCGGGCCGGACGGGGGCGGAGACGACAGGGGGCTCTTTTTTGTCCCGAGCCGCGGCGACGGTCAGTTCGACGACTTCCCGAGAATATATACCACCCCATATTTTTTGGGGGAATGTCTTGGTCTGAATGACGATGAGATCCTCGCCCAGCTCCATGCGGGCCTTCAGGTGCGCTTCGTGATACGTGTCGGCGACGAACTTCTGGATCATCACGCCCGTACGCCTCCGCTGAAGAATTTGGAGAGTCTCGTCAGGAAGCCTTCCATGCCCTCGCCGGTCTGTTCCTCTTCGTAGGTTTCATGGAAGACTTCCGTGACGAGCCGGCGGATGCGCTGGGCGGCCGGAGACATCGGCGAAAACAGCAGGAGTGGTGTCTGCTGACGGACCGCCAGGTACATCTGCGAGTCCTGGGGGATACAGCCGAGACTCTTGACGGGGAAGCGGAGGAACTCGTCGGCGACTTTCGAGAGGCGTTCATGGACGAACACGCCCTCCTGGTCGTCGGCGACACGGTTGACGAGAACGGAAAGATTTGCGTCGGGGCGCGACTGGCTGATGACCTTGATGATGCCGTAGGCGTCGGCAAGGGCGGTCGGTTCGGGGGTCGTGACGACGAAGATCTGGTCGGCCGCGAGACAGAACGAGATCACGTTCTGGCCGATGCCCGCACCGGTATCGATCAGCAGGTAATCCGCCTTGTCCTCGAGGAAACGCAGCTGCTCGAAGAGTCGCTTTGCGCGGTCGGGCGGGAGATGCGCGAGTTCGGTGATGCCCGAGCCGCCGGCGATGATCTGAATGCCCCGGGGGCCGGGAACCATTATCTGGTCGAGGGTCAGGTCGCCGGTCACCACGTCGCTGAGATTGTGCTTCGGCCTGATGCCGAACACGACGTCTATATTGGCCAGCCCGAGATCGGCGTCGAGGATGATGACGCGGCGGCCCGCCTGCGCCAGGCAGATGGCCAGATTGGCGACGATGTTCGTTTTCCCCACGCCGCCCTTGCCGCTGGCGATCGTTATCGTTCTCGCTATTTTTCGGCCCGCCTGCCGGGGGCGGCGTGACTCGAGCCGCTTGAAGACATACGGCTGAATCTGCCGCTTCGTTTCGGCGATTATACTTTCGATTGGCTTTTTCACTGAATCGCTCATCGACGGTCTTCCGGTGCGGGATACAGCACTCGCTCGGCGAATGCGTGGAGAAAATCGTACGCAAGAACAACCCCGGGCTTTCTTGTGAACGGCCCTTCTCTCGAGATCGGGGAACTTTGGATGATGCCAGAAAGTACCACCCCGAAGGGGGGGAGGTCAAGAGATAAAAATTGTTTTGCTACCGTGCGGACACGCTCAACGGCGTGATCGGAATTTATCTCGTCTCCGGCGGGGGCCTCCGCGAGCGAAATAGGAGAAAAATATCCCGAGAGGTGCACCGATTTCACGGCTTCGTAACTTTTCAGGACGGCGTCGGGATGCTGGGGCACGAGGACCAGTGCCGCGTCCGTCGCATGCAGGAGAGGCAGGTGTGCACGGAACTCCGCCATGGGAATCGTGATCCAGATTTCCGAGCTGCTGGCGAACAGCTTCTGGATCTGCCGCAGAAATCTGATCCGTTCGGGGACGGGACGGGCCTGCAGGGCGATGGGGGACGGCTGGCGCGGCAGCACCATCAGCGGGCCCGCGGCGGAATCCGTGTGGATCATCAGCGGAAGCCGGTCGGAACCGTCGGGAAGCGTCGTCGCCGCGGATAGCGTCGCGGCCTGGTCCCAGACGGTGGGGGGACGCCGGCGTTTCGACAGGGCAGGGAGCCATTTCTGCAGAGGCGAAATCCGGCCACCGGTGACGTCCGGGACGAGAATCGCGATGGCCGCATACTTCGTCGGGCAGGGAATCGCGGACAGGAACTCCTCCGGCCCCGGAAGCTGTTCCGGCGACACGGTGTCGATGAGCCGCTTCAGTTCTCTTAGTGATTCCGCCTGGTCAGGCATGGGTGCTCTCGTTCATTCCTGGGTCAGTTGAGGGAGATCAGCCCCGTGGACTGCAATTGTATCGTTGTCGGTATTTCATTGTAGGAGAGGATGGTCAGCCGAGGAGCCATGCGCTCGGTGAGCCGTTTGAGACTGAGACGGAGAGCGGCGCTGCAGAGCAGAATCGGCGAACGGCCCTCCTGCATCACTTCCTCGATCCGCTCCTTGATTTTTCCGAGGAGGTTCGTGGCGATCTTCGGGTCGAGAGCCAGCTGGACGGAGCCTTCGACCTTCTGCAGGGACTGCGTCAGCAGCTGTTCCAGCCTCGGGTCGAGGGAGATGACATTCAGCATGCCGGCCTGGTCGACGAGGCTCTTGCAGATGTGCCGCGAAAGCCCCTGCCGGACGATCTCGGTTAGGGAATCGGCCTCGCGTATGCCGTCGCAGTCCGCGAGCGACTCGAGGATCGTCACCATGTTCCGGATGGAGACGCCTTCCCTGAGCAGGTTCTGAAGCACTTTCAGCAGCAGGGAATGGGTGACGATCTTGGGAATGACTTCGTCCACGATGAGGGGATACGAGGCTTTGACCGATTCGAGCAGCGACTGGAGTTCCTGGCGGCCGAGGATATCGTGGGCATTCTTCCGGATGACTTCGGTGAGATGCGTGGCGATGACCGTCGACGGATCGACGACCGTGTAGCCGGCCATCTCGGCCCGCTCCCGCACCGACTGGGAAATCCAGATCGCCGGCAGGCCGAAGGCGGGCTCCACGACCTCGATACCGGTGAGCGGCGAGGTGACCGAGCCCGCGTTCATCGCCAGGAGCTGATCGGGAATGATTTCGTAGCGGTCGACTTCGACGCCCTTGATCTTGATCACATACACGGACGGCGGCAATTGTATATTGTCTCGTATTCTTATGGGCGGAACCACGAGGCCGAGGTCGATCGCGATCTGTCGCCTGATCAGCGTGATGCGGTTCAGGAGATCCCCGCCTTGGTTCGAGTCGACGAGTGGGATAAGGTTGTAGCCGATTTCGAGCTCGAGCTGGTCGATCGAGAGGAGAGATGAGACGTCTTCGGGCTTGGTCGGCGTCGCGGCGGCCTCTTTCTTTTCGTCGTCCACCTTCTGCTGGATTTCTTCCTCCGAGACCGTGTGCGTCACCCAGGCGATGGCGCCGAACACGGCGCTGAGAAAAATGAAGCTCGCCTTGGGGAGCCCCGGAATGAGGCCCAGAAAGCCCATCATGACGGAGGCCACGCCGAGGACCTTCGGGTTCGAGACGAGCTGCTGTGTGAGCTCGACGCCGAGGTTCGACTCGGAGCTGGCCCGGGTGACGACGAGGCCCGACGCCGTCGCGATCAGAAACGAGGGAATCTGCGTGACGAGTCCGTCGCCGACGGTGAAGAGCGTGTATGTCTGGAGCGCGTCCATCAGGGACTCGCCGCGCATCAGCACGCCGATGACGAAGCCTCCGATGATGTTGATGATGATGATGATGATGCCGGCGATCGCATCGCCCTTGACGAACTTGCTGGCGCCGTCCATCGCTCCGTAGAAGTCGGCTTCCCGCTCGATGTTGCGCCTGCGCCGGCGCGCCTCGTCGTTGTCGATGATCCCGGCGTTCAGGTCGGCGTCGATCGACATCTGCTTGCCGGGCATCGCATCGAGGGTGAATCTGGCCGCGACTTCCGCGACGCGTTCCGAACCCTTCGTCACGACGACGAACAGGAAAACGACGATGATCGAGAAGATGACCGCGCCGACGACGTAGTTGCCGCCGACGACAAAGGTTCCGAAGGATTTGACGATGCTTATTTTCGCCCCTTCCCCCAGGAGGATCAGCCGGGTCGTGCTCACGTTCAGGCCCAGCCTGAACACGGTTGCCAGCAGGAGAAGACTCGGGAACACCGAGAACTCGAGCGCGTCCTTCGTATAAACGGAAACCAGAAGAATGACGAGCGCGAGAGCGATGTTCAGGGCCAGCATCACGTCGAGGACGAACGCCGGCAGCGGAACGAACATCATTATGATGACAGAAACGAGGCCGATGGCAAACAGAACGTCGCGATTCTTCAACACTTCGACCATCGCGATGTTGTCCAGCAGCCTGTTGGGTTTCTTGTCCGCCATGCGTTACGCACCAGCTCCGGAGTGAGATGGGCCGTTACTTCGGGGCACGTTGAAGTGAAACACACCGTGCATCAGTATTTCATGCACGGGCATACCCTTGCCGAGTCTGGGGATATCCCGTTCAGGCCGCTTGATACTGGCCCTGTCGGTGCAACTGGGCCAGGATTTCTGCCACCGCCTGAAACAGTTCCTGGGGAATTTCATCCCCAACATCTACCATCTTATGGAGCTGTCTCGCAAGAGGCTTGTTCTCGATGACGGGCACGCCGTGCGCTGCCGCGACTTCCTTGATCTTCTGCGCGATAAGGCCTGTTCCCATGGCGACGACGGTGGGGGTTTCGAAGCCGGCTGTCTTGTCGTATCGCAGCGCGACGGCGATGTGCGTCGGGTTCGTGACGACGACCGTCGCCTTCGGTACTTCCTCCATCATCCGCCGTGACGCCAGCCTGCGCTGTCGCTCTCGGATCTTCGCCTTGACCTTCGGATCGCCTTCCCGCTGTTTGTATTCCTCCTTGATGTCTTCCTTTGACATCTTGAGATTCTCTTCGTAGCGCCATTTCTGGAAAAACCAGTCGCCGACGGCGACGGCGAGGAGAAGGAGGATGATCTTGAGCGACATGGTGAACAGAAGCTTCATCAGCAGGATCACCGAAGGCACCGGCTCGAGCTGGACGAACTTGACCAGGAATGGAAGTTGGTCCCGAAGCGTCGAGTAGGGGATATACGCGACGACGACGATCTTCAGGATCGACTTGACCAGCTCGGCGACCATTTTCCAGGAAAAGACGTTCGATAGGCCCGAAATCGGGTTCAGCCGCTCGAGATCGGGAGCGAACGGTTCGAGGGTGAACAGGAACCCGACCTGCATCAGGTTGACGGCGGCCGCCGTCAGCATCACCACGAGAAGGACGGGGGCCATCGATTTGAGGATGATCACGACCGCCTGGTTCATCAGAATGAGGGCGTGGGGAAGGGTCAGCTCGGTGCCGATAAGATTTTCGAAAGTATATTTCATGTAGTCGCCCCAGATGGCGACCATATCCGGGCCGTATGCCTTGAGCGTCATGAACGCGGCGAGCAGGACGACGACGGACTCCAGGTCCTGGGATTTCGGGACGTTCCCGCGCTCCCGAGCTTCCTCGCGCCGCTTTTCGGTCGCCGGCTCCGTCTTCTCGCCCGCGAACATCTGCAGATCGAAGGGCAGTTCGGTGAATTTCAGCTTCAATCCGGTCATTGCGCCATCGTCCGGAGGAGGGTGGTGATCTGGCCGACGCTGGTTCCGAGAACCTTGATGATGAGGTCCCTGATCGGAGGGAGAAGGAGCATGAGGGTGAACAGGCCGATGACGATCTTGAGCGCGAAGCCGACCTGGAAGATGTTCAGACGGGGCACGGTGCGCGCGATGATGCCGAGCGCGACGTCGCCCACCAGAATGACGGCTATCACGGGAAAAGCGATCTGGAGACCCATAAAAAATATCATAACGGATATTTTCACGATCTCGGAGATCTGGCTGCCCTGAAGAACCAACCCGGAAAGGGGCACGACGTCGAAACTTTTCGCGAACGTCCCCAGCAGCAGCAGGTGCCCTCCCATGATCAGGAACATCAGCGCCATGAAAATCTGCAGGAACTCGCTGACGATCGAAACGCTTTTCGACGATTCCGGGTCCGTGACCTGGACGAACGAAAAGCCGATCTGCATGCCGATCAGCTCGCCGGCAAACTTGAAACATTCGACCGACATCAGGACGACGAAGCCGATCGTGAAGCCCAGCGCCAGTTCACGGATGATCATGAGCCCGTATCCGGGCACCGAAAGCTCCGGCAGCACCTGCGTCGCGCGAAGATGCGGAAGCAGAAGCGCGGAGCACAGGGCCGAGAGGCCGGCTTTCAGGCGCATCGGAATGACGGACTCGCCGAACACGGGCATGTTGAGAAAAAAGCCGGAAAACCGGACCATTCCGATGAGAAACAGTCCGACGGATGTGAGAAATTCCGCTTCGGTCATCGCGCGGCGTCAGCGTGCGAACATCTGGAGGTCGCCGAGCAGTTTGACGGTGAATGCCATCATCGTCTTGAGCATCCAGGGGCCGAAGGCGACGAGGGTCGCGAAAGTCGCCAGGAGTTTCGGAATGAAGGAGAGGCTCTGATCCTGGATCGACGTTGCCGTCTGGATGATGCTGATGATGACGCCGACGATGGTGCCGACCGCAAGCATGGGAAGGGCGACCATGAACGACAGGTAGATCGTTTCCTTCATGATCTCCAGCAGGGTGAATTCGGTCACGCGTTGCCCCCGAAGCTCACGACGAGCGATTTGATGACCAGGTTCCAGCCGTCCACCATCACGAACAGCAGGATCTTGAACGGCATCGAGATCATGACTGGCGGCAGCATGATCATGCCCATCGACATCAATACGCTTGCGACGACCAGGTCGATGATCAGAAACGGCAGGTAGATGATGACGCCCATCTGGAACGCGGCCCGGATCTCGCTTGTGAGGAATGCCGGAATCAGCGCCATCGTGCTGAGTTCGTTTCTCGTCTTGGGCTTGGCGCTGCCTTCCATCCCCGCGAACAGCTTGAGATCGGCTTCGCGCACATGCTGGAACATGAAGTTCCTCACGGGCTTGATGCCGCGGTTATACGCCTCGATATAATCGATCTGTTTGTTCGTGAACGGTACCACGGCCTGCTTATAGACCTGATCGATGACGGGCGACATCGTGAAGAAGGTGATGAAAAGCGCCAGCCCGATGAGGATCTGGTTGCTCGGCTCCTGCTGCGTCGTCAGGGCGCGGCGGACGAAGTTCAGCACGATGAGGATTCGCGTGAAGCTCGTCAGCATGATCAGGATCGACGGCGCGAGACTGAGAATCGTCAGGAGGAGGAGAACCTGGAGCCCCGTTCCGATCTGGCCGCGCTCCCGGGAAGGATCTATATCGACGCGTATTCTCGGTATGGGAAACGGCGTGTCGGCCGGCTCGATTTTCTCTACCCGCGTCCTGTCCTCGATACCGATCTTCGCCCGCGGGTTCGCGGGGTTCCCTGCCTGAGCGTGAAGAACGCCGGAACAGAAAAACAGGGTCGCCAGAACGAGAAAGGCAACAAGGCTTCGTGCCCGTGCGCGGTGATGGAACCCTGTGCAGTATGCACGCCACGACATGTCGGGAATGAAACTCCTGTGCGCTGGGG
>MWAR01000615.1 GCA_002068715.1 bacterium ADurb.Bin374 | reverse complement strand
GCGTCGGAGACGGTTGCCGCCGCCGATTCTTCCGCGTGCAATCAGCGGTATACCATCCAGGACGGCGATACGCTCGCGATCATCGCGAAGCGGTTCTACGGCAAAGCATCGAAGGCCGGACTGATCATCAAGGCCAACCCCGGCCTGAATCCCAAGAACCTCAAGATCGGAACCGAAGTGGTCATTCCCGCTGAGAAGGGAGACAAGGCATGATGTCGAACTCGATGACCGTGAAACGGGGTGGCGGGATGAAATCGCCGCTCGTTCAGATCAACAGCGTCGGCCAGGCCGGAGTCGCTTTCCAGGTCAAGGGAAAGGCGTTCCAGGAAGGGTATCTGTTTCTCACCCCCGAGATGCTGCGCCTGTTCCCGTTCAAGGAAGAACTCAGCTCGATCCAGTTTGTCGACGATGCCGAGGTGGTATATTCTGCGATATATCATAAGGCGCGCGGCTACATGGTCTGTCTGACCTTCGGAGAATGGTGGGAAAAACACCAGATGCGCGATGGCGACCAGATCGGCATCGAGCTGATCAGTCTGGCGGAGCGCCGGTACCGGTTGTACCGCGTCGTTCTGGATGCGGAAAAGCTCGCCGCCAAATCCGATGAGATCAAGATGACGATGCGCTCCGGAGGCGACCTGCCGATTCAATACACCTCGGGCAATCTCGAGGTGCTTCGCAAACTGATCTCCGGTGACTTCTCCCCCTATGCCGAAACCGGTCTGATCCTCCAGGGCGAAGAAATGAACGCCCGCGGCGACGACCAGGAGTTGATGGCTCTCACGACGTGCTTCGGCGTTTCGGCCTATCAGCATCAGTTGAACACGGCTCTCAGCGTCATCGGCCGGTACAACGGCCGCGCCCTGCTCGCGGACGAGGTCGGTTTGGGCAAAACGATAGAAGCCGGCCTGATTCTCAAGGAATACCTGCTTCGCGGCATGGTGCGCAAAGTCCTGATCCTTACTCCGGCTTCGCTGATCACGCAGTGGCAGCAGGAACTCAAGACCAAGTTCGATCTCAGCTTCAAGAACCACAACGAAATCACCGACTGGGAGCAGTCTGACCTGGTCATCGCCTCGCTCGACACCGCGAAAAGCCAGAAGAACCAGAAGTCGGTCCAGAAGGTCAACTATGACCTGCTGATCATCGACGAAGCGCACAAGCTGAAGAACAAAAAGACCCAGAACTGGAAGTTCGTGAACTCGATCAAGACGAAGTATCTGCTGATGCTCACCGCGACGCCGATCCAGAACGATCTGATCGAGCTGTTCAACCTGATCACGATTCTCAAGCCGGGCCACCTGTCGACCCTGCAGAAGTTCAAGAGCGACTTTCTGGCCGAGCGCGACAAGCGCATTCCGAAAAATTCGCTGAAACTACGGGCCATGCTGTCGGAGATCATGATCCGGCACCGCCGCAGCGACACGATGATCAAGTTCCCCCAGCGGTTCGTCCACACCCAGGCGATCACCCTCAAACCCGACGAGGCGCGCCTGTACAGCGAATTGACCGACTTCATTCGCCGCCGCTACTTCACCCTGCCGACCCACAACAATCCGCGCGGCATCAACCGGCTCACTCTCATCCTTCTGCAGAAACTGATGGGAAGTTCGACGCAGGCGCTCAAACGGGCGCTCACGAAGATGATCTCCAGCAACTTCTACAAAGACGATTTCGACGAATCGCTCAAGCGGCTTCTCGATCTCGCCAACAACGTCGGCATGTCCAGAAAAACCGAGGTTCTGCTGGAACTGCTCGGCAACCTCAACGAGAAGCTGATCATCTTCACGCAGTTCCGCGGCACCCAGGATTATCTCGCCGACCTGCTTCGCGAGAGGGGATACTCGGTCTCGATCTTCAACGGTCAGCTGTCGCAAACCGAGAAGGAGGCATGCATCGAATCCTTCCGGAATAAGAACCAGATCCTGATCTCGACCGAGTCCGGCGGCGAAGGCCGCAACCTGCAGTTCTGCAAGGTGCTCGTCAACTACGATCTGCCCTGGAACCCGATGCGCATCGAGCAGAGAATCGGTCGTATCCACCGCCTCGGCCAGACCGACGACGTCCACATCATCAACCTCAGCGCGAGCGATACGATCGAGTCCTACGTACTCGAGCTGCTCGACAAGAAGATCAACATGTTCCGGCTGATCATCGGCGAGCTGGAAATGATACTTGGCAATATGCATTCGAAGAAGACGCTCGAGCAGATCATCATCGATATCGTGACGATGTCGCCGAACCAGGAAGCGATGAAGCGCAAGTTCCAGACGCTCGGCAACAAGCTCGAAAAGGCTCTCAAGGTTCATCAGGACATAACCCGCGCCCAGGAGGACATCTTCAATGGAAACGACTAAAATCCAGACTCTCGTCTTCTCGTTCATGGACAGGGTCGGCATTTCCAGGTGGGAGACCTCGGAAGGCGTCTGGTGCGCCGAGATTCCCGAGTCGGAACGGGCGTTTTTCAACGGTTTCGAGCACCTGCACTTCACCTTCGACCGCGGGATCGCGGAACGGCGGCGTGAGCTGGAACTGATCTGCTCGGGCTCGTTCATGCTTCGCAAGATCGTCGACAGGCTCGTGGAGATTCCCAAGGTCAGTCGGCTGTTCAGCTCCGCGGCTCCCGAGCTTCCGTCGTCGACCGGCCAGCCTGGCGAACTCCGCGTGATCAGCGGCTGCAAGGCGCATTACCGGCAGCAGGTGCTGTTCCATTTCCGGGTCAGTGTTTCGGCGGAACAGCGTCGGGAGCTTCTTTTCTCGGCACTTGCGGACCCCGCGAAGCGCGAAATATCATTGAAGGAGGGGTTGAGCGGCATCGATCTGAACGAGTTCAGCGAAATGCCCGACCCGGCCCTCCCGATCCAGGAATCCGGCGAAGATCTCGTTCGTTTGTATCTCCAGGCGTGCAGAACGCTCGAATCCTCCCTCGAGGAGCATATCCGTGAGCTGCAGGCCGAGTCCGAGGAGTCCTACCAGCAGGAGCTCGCCAAGGTCCAGGAGTATCTCGAAGACCAGAAGCGGGAACTCCAGAAAAAACGTGAAAATGTCTGCTTCCACCTGTATTTCTTCCAGAAGGAAGAGGAGATCGACAGGATGATGCGAGAACTCGAGACGGAGCAGGCACGGAAAATCGAGGAACTGAAGGAAAAGCATGCGTTGAAGATTCAGGTGAGCCTCATCAATGCCGTCGTCCTGTGCATTCCGACCCTGGGAATGCCCACCGGCCAGACGGCCCGGCGGACGCGGGATGCAAAAATCATTCCGATGCCCCTTCCGACGGGATCGGACCGCTGCGAGGTGCGCCCGGCAGTCTGAGGCATGGAGGCGGAATCAGATCGGCACGGAGGTTGAGCGATGTTTTTCAGGCATATTTTCGTCTTTCTCGTCATCCTGGGAATCCTGGGCTACATCTATGGCGACAGGGTGTTCTATTTCCAGGCGAATCTGATGATCGGCTGGCAGTATGACTTTCCTGCCTATGAGGCATTCGAGCGGATTGTCCGGTATTACCCGAACAGCAAGCACAGGCAGGAGGCCTACAAAATGATGGACATCCTCGTCAAGCGGAACGGGGACCTGCGCACCTATCTGAACAAGCGCGACGATGAGATCCGCAAGCTCGAGAAGAAACGGGCTGTCCAGGAGTCATACAGGTGAGCGCAGCTTCCGCGACATTCGAAGCCTTCGCCGGGCTGATGTCGGAACGGCGCAGCGTGCGGCAGTTCCGCCCGGATCCCGTCGCCCCGGAGATCATCGAACGCGTCATCGAAGCCGTCCGGTATTCGCCCGCGCCGACGAACCGGCAGTGTTTCCGGTTCATCGCCGTTTCTGACCGGCTTCTGCTCCAGTCCATGAGCCAGGATGTCTCTCGCCGGATCGATGAGATCGCAGGCAGGCTCGAGGAGACTTCTGCTGCGGCGTTTCGCGACTACTCGAAATGGTTCACCTTTTTCGACCGTGCGCCC
>MWAR01000614.1 GCA_002068715.1 bacterium ADurb.Bin374 | reverse complement strand
AACACTCGTGGTATGCACGAACGATTCCCGCCGTGCTCGGCGTGTTGCTCATGATTGGAGGCGCGTTTGCCATGATTCAGACCATCCCCAACGATCAGCTGATCGCCGGTTCCGAGCTCATCGCGGTTGCCAGCCTCAAGAAAAGCACCGAGACGGGTACGGATGAAAAGGGCTTTTCGCAGATCGAGAACATCCTCACGATCCATGAAGCCCTGAAGGGCCAGGCAAAGCCGGGAGACGAGATTCTCGTCGACACGATAGGCGGCGGATTCGAAGACGAGGTCGTGTTCAAGCCCCGTCAGCGCGTGCTGGTGTTCCTGGTGCCCGGAGCTGCCGGGCGATTCCAGGTGAACAACTTCGTCCAGGGTGCCTGGCCCGTCGATTCCGACGGCAAGCTGCACGGCATGGGTGAGGGCGAAACGCTCGAAACTCTGAAAAAGACCATCGAGCACCTGAAGACCAACCCGCCGGCTCCTGCATCCGACACCCGGGGCGATGCCTTCTGACCAGCCGGGCGCCACGGGGCGCACCCCCGCGGACCTGTTCCTGCTCATCGGGGGAATGAGCTGCGCGAACTGCTCGCGCGGCATCGAAAAAGGGCTTTCCAGGCTCGACGGCATTCTTTCTGCCCGGGTCTATCTCGCCGATGAATCGGCCGAAATCTCGTACGACCCTGAAAAGATCGATCCCGAGACGATCCGGAAACAGATCGTCAGCCTGGGATACGAGGCCCGGTCCGTCGATTCCGAGCCGGTCGAGGAAACCGGCGGCGCCGGCTTGGTATTCACGGCTCTTTTGGCTCTTCCCGTCGCCTTTCTTGCGATGGGCGCTGCCGATACCTGGGCGAACCGGTTCACTCAGATGGTGCTGTCCGGGCTTCTCCTGATGACCACCGGACGACGTTTCTTTTCGGGCGCCGTGCGTTCGTTGAAAAACCGCAGCACGAACATGGACGTTCTCGTTGCGCTCGGAGTGGGCGCGGCCTGGGGCTACTCGGCCCTCGTCCTGATGCTGCCCTCCTTCGCGGGGCACCACGGCATGATCCATTTCGAGGCGGCCGCCCTGCTCATCCTGTTCATCTCGATCGGGAAACTGCTCGAGTCGGCTGCCCGACGCGAAGCCGCGGCTTCCCTGCGCGGCCTGACGAGTCTCCAGCAGGGAACGGCCCGTCGCCTTGGTTCCGACGGCGCAGTCGTCGACATCCACGTCGATGCCGTCGAGCCCGGCGACCAGCTGATGATACGCCCGGGGGAACGGTTTCCGACCGACGGCGAAGTCGTGGCCGGTGACTCGTCCGCCGACGAGAGCCTGCTGACAGGCGAATCGATGCCCGTCGCGAAATCGCCCGGCTCGCCCGTCGTTTCCGGCAGCGTCAACCTGAACGGGGAACTGCGCGTGAAAGCCACCCGCCGCGGCGCCGAGTCGACGCTCCAGAGCCTGATCCGGACGATGCGCCGCGCACAGGCGGACAAACCTCGCCTCCAGCGGTTCGCCGACCGGGCGTCGGACATTTTCGTGCCGGTCGTCGTCTCGCTGGCCGCCGCGACGTTCGCCGGCTGGCTGTTCGCCGGGAAAGGCCTCAACACGGCGCTCATGCACGCCGTCAGCGTGCTCGTCGTCGCCTGCCCCTGCGCTCTCGGCCTCGCGACGCCGACGGCCATCGTCGTGTCGAGCGGTATTGCGATGGCGAGAGGCCTGCTCGTGAAGAAACCCTCGTCGCTCGAAGCTCTCGCCGGCGTGAAATATATATTATTAGATAAAACCGGCACGCTCACCGAGGGCGTGCCCGCCGTTACCGACGTCACATGGCTTGCCCCGGATGGATGCCGGCGGTTCGCCTCGGCGGTCGCCGAACTGGCTTCGCGCTCCCTGCATCCGTTGTCTCGAGGGATCTGCGAAAATCTTTCTAAATATATAAATATAAATATACAAAACGGCTTCGTTTCCGTCGAGGAAAAACGCGGTTTTGGACTTGTCGGAACCTCGTCATCGGGCGAGCGGATCCTCATCGGCAGTGAATATCTGCTTGCCGAGGCCGGAGTGAAGCCTCCGAAGCTTCCGGCCGGATTCGCCGAAAAGGCCCTGACACCTGTCTTTGCCGCTGCGGGTTGCGAGGTCGTCGCTGCCTTCGGCCTTTCCGATCCGCTCCGGGCTGAGTCGGCGGACGTGGTCGTATCGCTCCGCGCCGCCGGGATCGAACCCGTCATCGTCAGCGGCGACCGGCCGGAGCCGGTGCGCGCCGCTGCTGCCGCCTCCGGCATCACGGAGTTCCGCGCGGGGGTGCTTCCCGGCCAGAAGCTGGAAATCCTGCGCGAATATATCGGGCGCGGCCCGACCGCGTTCGTAGGCGACGGTATCAACGACGCGCCTGCGCTTTCCGCCGCCACGGTGGGGATAGCCCTCGGTTCGGGCGCCGATGCGGCCCGCGAAGCCGTCGATCTCATACTGGTGCGCCGCGACCTGTCTCTCGTTCCGTTCGCCGTCGACCTCTCTCGCGCGACGATCGCGAAGATTCGCCAGAACTTGGCCTGGGCCGTCTTCTACAACCTCCTGACCCTGCCCCTCGCGGCCGGCCTGCTGGAACCCTTCTGGGGCCCGGGCTACAGCCTCACCCCCGCCGTCGCCGGCCTTACGATGGCTCTCTCCTCGATCTCCGTCGTCCTCAACTCCCTCACGCTCCGCCTAGGTTGGCGAAAGTAAAGGTGCATCCCGGCCTCCATCTTTCTCTTGAACCTCTGGCGCTCATCGTGCCATCATCATCGAGATAGCAACATCTGCCTATAAGAGTCAGGATAAACGCTATCTGAGGAGGATACCCCATGAATCTGTTACGGTCGTCAGTTCTGCTCGGTCTGGCGGTTCTCTGCGTGGTGTTGGGCGTTCAGCCCGCAGTCGCGTTCGTGCCGCAGGAATACCTTTTTGCCGATCTCACCATCCGGGTGCTCGAGGTGAAATACGAGCACAAGGGCGCCATCTTCAACGTTTTCGCCGGGAAGCAGCTCTCGAGGCTTACAGCCGAGATCGTGAGCTGCGACGTCGATTCGAAGGAGAGGAAAGCCGCGCCGAACGCCTTCGAGTATCTGCAGAAGAACGCCAAGGAGATCGACCTGTTTTACGGCGGCCATCCCGACGACAGCAAGAAGCAGGATCTCAGCCCGAGCGCCTGCCGGAAGAACACCTTCAAGGTGCGGGCCGTCGTGCTCATCGAGAGCACCGGCGTCAGAACCTTCTTCAGCTTCATCGACCCGGAAGACGAATTTCCGATCTTCTGGCACAACCCCCAGTTGCGCGACCTCGATCCCAAAACTCACAAACAGAACTAGCCTTTTGGCGGGGTTGAACGGGCCGCATCTGTAGATGCGAGACCCCTAACAGTTTCTCCATGAGTCCGGAGGTTGCTTTGTTGGCCTCCGGACTCTTCGTTGGTACTGCTTTCGTTGCGGACATCCAGCGCAGGATGTGAACGGTTTCCCGGGATGAAAAAAACGCCGGGATGACCGGCGATGGTGCTGTCGAACGAGCCGGCGGAATGAGGCCGCCTGATCTCAAGGGTTTTCGCTGAGGGTGGGGGCGAGAATCTTCTTGATCTCGCGCTTTTTGAGAAGCGGTGTGTTCTTAATGGCCAACTAGGCTTCAGCCTTCGTTTTCGCATTTTTCGCGGCCTTGAGAAGGATTTTTTCCTTCACGTCTCCATATTGGCGATTGATGCGATTGGCAATGGTTACCAGGCTGGTCGAATCGGAAAATCTGCCGGCGGCGGAGGGAAATTGACACCTGTACCGGAATCGGTATGATTGAAAGATGCCCATGCCTGTCATGGGCTGTCATTGCTTACTGAGAAAAGGAGATGCTTCGATGAAAGCTTCTTTGCATAAACTTCTTGCGGGAATCCTGGCCGGGGTGCTGATACTGTCTGTCGCTGCGGCATGGGCGGCAAGCGGACTCGATTCCGACCTGAAACTGATCCGTGAAGTCCAGCAGAAAAAAGTGACGCTGCAGTATCTTGCCGATCCGCGTTCGAAGGCTTTTCTGACCGACCTGCTGAAGGATTTTCCCGAAAAGATCCGGAAGAATTTCCGCGCCAATATCACCGGCGCCTACCGGAAACAGCTGCTCGCGAATTACGACGCCAAGATGGCCGAGCTCACC
>MWAR01000613.1 GCA_002068715.1 bacterium ADurb.Bin374 | reverse complement strand
GGCTCGCCCTGCCACGACAGGGAACGCCCCTACTGCCGCGAGAACGATCAGACCTGCCCCAACTACAAGCTCGTCGAGCGCTATCTGAAAGCCCGCTGCGGTGAATTCAAAGACCCCGCCTGAGTATATCGGGGAACTCCGGCGCGAGATCGATCTGATCGACGCGCAGATCGTCGCCCTGCTCGACCGCCGCGCCGAAACGGCACTTCAGATCGGCGCCTTCAAGAAGGAAGCCGGCATCCCCTCCCCTCTCGACGAGGCACGCGAGGCCGAGGTGCTCGACCGGGTCAGAGGCACCCGACGAGGCCCCTTTCCAGATAATATATTGATATCTATTTATAGAGAGATCATCGCCGCCTGCAGAGACATCCAGACTTCCTGACGAGGCAGGCGCCCTCACGAGAGGAGGCCGACCATGGGAACGATCCCCTTCTTTTCCCCTGACCCGGAGCTGTTCCGGGAATTCGCGACGCTCATCCCGGCTGATCTGAACGAGTATTTCGACCTAGTACATTTTGACACCCCAGCCCGGGCGAACGAGTTTCTCAACCTCGAGTTTCCCGAACTGGTCGTAATCGACTTTCGGGACATGAGCGCAGGCGGCATGGATATTCTGACGCATCTCCGAAGTGATCCCTGGATGCTGTCCTGCGGGATCCTGACCGTCCAGCAGCGCGCGAATCTCGTGACGGAGTTGCCGCAGCTCCAGGCCGCCAACTTTCTGGTCGGGCTTCCGCAGGGACGCCTCGCCGATCTGGCTCCGCGCATCCTTCGCATTCTGCATCAGAACGCCGGCATGCTGGTCCAGCGTTTCGTGGCCCTCGACCTCGCCGCGACGCTCGTCGACCAGTTCAGCATCGAGAACGAGCCGCTGGTGGCCATGTGCCACGCCAATATGATCGTAAATTATCTGTATAACCTGCACCGGATCTCGGATAAAACGAAGCTCGAGCTGACTCTGGTCTTCACGGAGCTGATGCAGAATGCGATCGAGCACGGAAACTGCGGCATCAGCTACACGGAAAAGTCCGCCTGGCTCGAGAACGGCGGCGACATCCAGGAACTGATCGACCGGCGGTGCGAAGACCCGGCGATCGCCTCCCGTCGCGTGTGCTTCGAATACGAGGTCACCGACCAGTTCACTACCTTTCAGATCTCCGATGAAGGCGACGGCTTCGACTGGAAGAGCTGCCTCGAAGGTTCGGCCGGCGACGCCGGCCTGCAGCTTCACGGGCGCGGGCTTCAGATGGTGAAACAGCTCGTGCGGGACCTCGAGTTCAACGAACGCGGGAACGAAGTCAGCTTCAAGGTGCCCCATCAGATCGCCATTGCGAACATGGCTCCCGGCCTGTTTAGGAACCGATGTCCGGTCGTGTTCACCCCTGGGGAAACCGTCTTTCGCGAGGGGGAACCATCAGATAGTTTATACTACATAATGAAAGGCCGTTTTTCGGTTCACGTTAATGGAAAGATCGTCGCGACACTCGGTCCCGCGGATCTGTTCGTCGGGGAGATGTCCTTCCTGCTGAATCGCCGCCGGACGGCCACCGTCCAGTCAGAAACGGCCGGCAGCCTGCTCTGCATCTCGCGCCGGGAGTTCGTCGAGGCGATCCGGGAAAAACCGCAGTATGCCCTCGTTCTCTCCCGCCTCCTCGCCCAGCGTCTGGAACGCCAAAACCACCACCGCTCCGACGTGTAAGCCAACGCACCACCGAGATACAAAGACCGTTTTTCCGCCGAGGCGCAGAGAAAGAAGCTAGATGAAAAGGGAAGAATGAACACTTCCCTCAGCGACTCCGCGGTGAATTCTTCGAAATTCAACATGCCAGGACATGAAGAGCACAAAGACTCATCAGAGATTTCGTGTTCTCCGTGATGAAGCTGTTTTCCGAGGTAATAGCCCGGTAATTCAGGCACAGAGGCCCTGAGAAGGGAGCTCGCCACGTTCAAGCACATCCCGGCCACATCGCGATGCGCATCGAGCCATCATCCGGCGTGGGTATACTCGCGGCAGCGGTCGCAGACGATCGGGACACCGGGCAACGGAACGCCGCCGCGGAAGATGGCTCTCGCTCTTTGATATTTTACACTATTGAATATCGCGCGGATGGTTTCTCGGTTCGCGTTGCCGAAATCGTCGCTCGTCTCGAACGTGCGGCAGCAGGGAGCCACACCGCCGTCGGGGTTGACGGTGATCGTTTCGTAGAGCCAGAAGCACGCGTGCTCCGACAGCGGTTTATCGGGGGAGAACTCATACCTATAGGGAGTGCGCATATCCGGAAGCCATGCACGTTCGGGGCCTGGCGCGCGGCCAGTCCAAGGCGAATCGGCCAGTTCGAGGGGCATGAATCGCACGCGGTCGACGCCGGTCCGGGATGCGAGGTCGGTGATGCGGTCGAGCTGGTCCTGATTGTAGGCGGTGACGAGCGACTGCCACTCGACGCGAAGGCCGGTGCGACCCTGGCGTTCCTTCTCGGCAAGCAGGAAGCGGATATTCTCCATCGCCCGATCGAACGAGGCGCCGATGCGGTAGCGCGCGTAGGATTCGGCGTCGTAGCCGTCCATCGAGATGATCAGGTAGTCGAGGTTCGAATCGAGCAGTTCGAGGGCCTTTTCCCGGTCGAGCAGCTGGACGTTTGTGCTCAGGTTCGTGGCGAGGCCGCGCCGGTTGGCCTCGCGGATCATGTCGAACAGGCGCGGGTTCAGCAGGGGCTCGCCCCAGTTGAAGAACCAGATCCGGATGGCCCAGGGTGACAGCTCACGCAGGACTTTCAGATACAGGTTCCAGGGCATGTCGCCTTTCGGGCGGCCTTTCAGGCCGAGGCCGGTCGGACACAGCGGGCATCTCAGGTTGCACCGGTTCGTCGGGTCGGTGACGAGCACATACGGATACCCGGGCACGGTCAGGGTTCTGAACCGGGCGCACAGCTCGTTGACGAGAAAATTGAACCATCGCGCGGGCGTGGGATTCTTGGTGACGATCTGGAAATGCCGCTTCAGATCTTCCAGTCGGTCACGCCAGGTCCCGATCCAGTTCCAGGTCACGACTCGCTCCTTTCCGAAAATGCACGTCCGGCCATTATACCCGATCAACGAACCAGATACCGAGAGATTACGATGGTTTCACCACAACGATACTCCGTTGAAAAAACCTTGGTTTCAGGAACGCATCCGCAGATGGAGAACTGACAGGAACGAACACCTGGAACCACCTGATGTTCCGTATGCGCCGGAAACTCCTTGAAAAGAAGATCTTCAGAATTTCATTTCATCTGTGCCATCTGCGGATCGGTTCTTGAAACGAAATCCACATGCCAGACACCAAGCCACGAAGCTTTCTTCACTGCGGATGAAGCGGGTGCATCGCGATGCGTCCCTGGCGGAATGGGAGATGGGTTATATGGATTTCCAGGTCAGGAGAGTGCACTGGGGATCGGAATAGACGGGCTTTAGACGATCCTGGAAAAATTCAGCCCGGATCTTTTGGAACTCTTCACTGTCGATATTCGCATACAGGGCGGCCGCGTGCCGGGGCAGATAGATACAGGCAATACCTTGTTCCTTCAGCAGGCGTTCGGCTTCGGCAGCCGAGCCGCTCCTGTACAGAAAATTGATGAAGTGGTGCGGAAGGAGACCTGTCCAAAGATGCGGATGGCGGAGAAGAAAGGTGCGTTCCTCGAGCAGAACGAGAACTTTTCCGTCACCGGCCAGGTGACGATTCGCCCAGTCGAAGCAACGATAGAACGGAAAATTCGAAGCGAGGAAACGGTCGGCCGTCACGGCACCGGACACATACGGTTCGACCCTGACGATCCGGTTCAGTCCGTAGGATGCCGTCCAGGTGCAGGACACGATCCCAAGAATCACCCAGAAAACCAGACGGCGGAAGGGCAAAACAGGGATCATCAGGGAAACGGCCCAGGACAGAAGCGCAACGAGGGGCAGAAGGAACCTGACCTGATGACTTCCCAACAGCCAGATTCCCAGCAACCATGCGGCACAGGCCAGGATGGCCCGGCAATCCACTCCCGGCTCTTCAATCGCACCGGAACCCGAGACGGCCGGGGTTTCACCGATACGAACGCCGAAGGCAGACGAGAGAAGCAGGAGACCGAGCACCAGAACGAGAGGGCTCAATTGCCCATCAAAATATTTCAATGGATATTTTTCCGAATGGAAGTGGCCCCGAATGATGACATTCCACGGCGCACACAGAAGGTCTTCGATCTCGTGGCCCATCCCGAAGCGATCGGTGAACGCCTCATACGAGAAGTCGATCAGATCCTTCGAGCCGGCGGGAAGTCGATCGAACGGCAGTCCGGGAAGCCCGGGCTTCGCCTGGAACATTCCTGAAGCGTGGGGATACAGCGGATTGCCGGTCATGACCTGGTTCCGCCAGTAGAAAGGCCCGGCGCCGAGGCAGAGAGAAATCAGACAGCCGGCCAGCAAAGCCGAACAGGCTTTCAAGGGGATTTTTCCGCGACGCACAAGGTCGTATGCGAGAATGGCGGCAACGGGCAGAAGAGCAAGACCGAGATACTTCGTCGCCGGCAGAAGTCCGGCCAGCAGCCCCACAACCCAGAATGTCGACATTCCGAAGCGGGGCCCGGGAGATCCGAGCAGGACGAGGATTGCCACGAACACCAGACACTGGAAGGGCTCGACGTAGGATGATCCGGCGAGACACACCAGTTCGGGATTCGACACCCAGGCCAGAAGGCTCACCGTGCCTGGAAGGCCGCATGTTTTCGCCATCAGAAGGCCTGTCGCGATCAGGAAAAGCAGATTCCCAAGGCCGGTTACAACATCCCCGGCAAGGAGCCGCAGCCAGGCAAGGAGCGCGGCGTGAGCAAGCGGCCTGTAGGTGTTGAGCTGCGGCGATGGCTGCCAGAGGCTTCCGTTCTCGCTGAATTCGCGGATCGCCTGGAGATGATACACATGGTCGTCGTGGGCGGTGGAAGGAGCGAGGGCATACACCCCAGCCAGGACGCCGAACGCCAGCAGAACGAGCCAGGAAGCCCCGTGGATGCCCGAAAGGATCGAACCGCCATCGTCGCGTGGATGACGGATTGCGGCAATGAGGGGGAGGAGCAGGAGCAGAGCGGTTGCAGGCCGCAGGAAACCGAACGTCAGCAGGGCGATACTCCCCAGCGTCAGCCAGACCAGGCCGACGGAGAATCTCACGATGGAACATACAGATGAGGTGCGGAAAAGCGCAAGCACACCCTTGCCGATCCATTCCGTCGTCTGGATTCCCGCGATGCATGCGGCGAACGCGAGAGTTCCCTTTCCCAGGATGTACGGCAGGCCGGACGGGTCAGCGATGGCCATCCCGAACAGCGGGTGTTCACGGGCATAAACCGCCATGATCGCGACGGCAACGAGCCCGAACAGCCAGGAAACAACCCGAGGGTTCATGGCCGGCCTCCCCCACCATCTGCCGTCTTGCCTCGAAGACGCGCTATGAAAGCATCCCACTCCTGACGGTGATACCCGCCAGCATCGGGATCATACCGCCGCAGGGCCGTTTCAAAGGCAAGCGTCCACTGGTCGCCCGTCGAGCCAAGGGCCCATGGCCGGGGACCGCCGGAAAACACCGGCTCGAGTCGAACGGATGGAGCCAGCTTCAGGGATGTGCGCCATTCTTCCCGGGCTTCATCCGGCCGGCCCGATGCGGCAAGGAGATCGCCGCACCGTTCGATGATCCAGGGGTTCCCTGGGTCGTTCTCTCTCAGCCTCTGCAACCGTTCGAGCGCCGCGTCCGGCGGCAGAAAACCGGCCGAAAGGAAATCGCTTCGGAGGTTTTCATTGTCCTTGCTCCGGCGGACGATCTTCGTCTGTATCTTATTGTATATATCTTCAAATATTTCTTTTCGTTTCGTTTTCGCCGCCAGTTCGAGCATGAACGAAAGGCAACCCATCCCCCATGACGGGTCAGTCATGGGCTCCGGAGGAGGGACACGAAGCAGATCGAGGAGATTCCAGGCATCGCGGACATGCTCGGGAAAGCTTCGAGTCAGGGCGGAATCCAATTCTTTCGCAGGAAGCGTGACTCCATGCCGGATAAGGTGTATCCCGATCTCGGCAACCATCTGGGCCTCGTAGACGCTTTTCGGTGTCGAAGCTGCCCAACGGGAACCAAGGAGGGATTTCAGCCTCGCGCCGGCGGAAGGGTGGTCGAGTATGAGTGAAGGTCCCCACCCTCCCCGCAGAACGGCCTCCCATGCAGCATCAGACGGATCCATTCCCGCGGCGGCACGCGCAAGGGCCAGATGGGCCCAGCGGATTCCGAGCAGATCGCGGGGTTCGAGGGAGACGGAGGCGGCGAGGTCTTCGAGCGCCTGGTCGGGGTGACCGGCCATTGTCCGCAGGCGGCCGCGCAGGAACCTGGGAAGGTAATACCCCGGCCACCCGGCCGCGATGTCGTCGATCTCGGCCAGATCGGCCTCGCACGGCGCCGTTCCCGTGCTCCAGCGAATGAGAAGGCGCTGAAGGCGTATCGACAGGTCTGCCGGCCTGACCGCCGACGCCCTGTCGAGAGATTCAGACCAGGCAGGATTCCGGCTGCCGAGCAGTTCGACCGATTGTCGGAACAGAAATGGAGCACGATGCACGGCGAATGCAATATATATTATAATAAATATAAATATCATGATGGCCCACGGCGTCCTCGCCTTTTCGGGAAGTGGTTCGCCCGATGCGCCGGAGCCCCGTGCCGTCTCGCAGTAGGCGCTCATTCCGAGCGCCATGAGGGAGGGGGTGAACCAGACGAAGTCGAACAGTCCCAGCGCCAGGAACGCCATTCCCAGAATGAAGGCGCCGGAAGACACGGCAGGCGAAGTTCCCCACAGGAACCCTGCGGTCAGAAACAGCGCAAGCACCGGAATCCCGCCGGATAGCGCGATTTCGAGAAACAGGTTGTGGGTGTGGGGATAAATCCAGTCGGCGGGAATCATCCGCAACTCGTCCGGCAGGGAAAGCGGCAGCTGCCCGAACGCCATCATTCCATGGCCCAGCCAGGGATGCGCGCGGATCTGGTCGATGGCTGCCCGCCAGATGAGAAACCGCTCATTATGGAAGATCTCGAACCACAGCGAAGTGTCGAGGAGCTTGTACAAGCACAACAGGCCCACAGCCAGGGCGGGAACGGTCATCCAGCCGGCGCACATGTCGGCAAACCGGCGGCGGAACACGAGGATAACCGTCAGAAGGAACACCAGGATCGATGCCCGGCCGCCGCTGGCCAGCAGAATACCGACATACGCGATAAAGCAGACGGCGCGCGCCACCCGGCGGGCCGGAGCAGGGACCAGGTCCCATCCGGCGGGCCGGATGATGAATGTCAGCATGGCGAGGGAGTATGCCGCCAGAAGATTCGGGTGCAAGCCACCGGCAAAAACCCGTTTCTGAAAAGCCGTCCACAGATCGGCCTCGCCGAGCATCATGCCGAACGCAGCCAGGACGATGGGAAGCCCGGCAAGGACGAGCACCTGCATCAACCGGTCGCCTGCGGCCGCGGCTGTACCGGGTGCGAGAAAGAAAAACGCCAGACTCACGAGAGTGAGAAGCGTCACAACCGTGCTGTTTCCCGGACCACCCGCATGCAGGATCGCAAGAAAACCCAACGCCCCCGCCAGCAGGGCGGCGGGCACCCACCGTATCGTCGGCAGCCGGCCCTTCGCGATGCGGGCCATCCCAGCCGTGACGAGGAGGAGGTCGAGAGCCGCGGCATCGAGACCGAAACTCATCCCGAGGCCGATGGGGCGGCACATGCCGGCATCGAACGTCAGCCCGAGGTGGTATCCGGCCAGCAGCATCCGCTGTTCATCGGTTTCGGCCAGCGCAAGACAGGCTCCCCAAGCCGCCCAACTGATCGACACCAGGATCTGGAACGCCTCGAACTCCCCCATCGCGGCAAGGTGGAGGCGGCGCGACAGAATGATCCACAGCAGGTTTTCGGCGAATGGCCGGCCTCGCCACGAGGCGATTCCGACGCATGCAGCCATCCAGGCCAGGTCGAGTGCGGGAAGTCCGAGAAGATCGCCTCGCCAGGGAATTTCGTACAGATACATCCAGCAGGCAGCTACGGCCATGAGAGCCATGTTCCACACGCCCTGAAGATTCCGAAAATCCTCTTCGCCTCTGATTTTCTGCCCTGCCGCCGGAGTGTCCATGGGGGGTAAAATACCATGGCAAACGGGTTTTCCGCCACGTCCAGCACTTGATTCTCCGGCATCGACGTGGTACGCTCGCCCTCGTTAGACGTCCTGCAGACTCAATAAAGAGAGTATCGGCTGATGTTTCGAAATGCGCTTGTGGTTGGCGGGGCCGGGTTCGTCGGTTCGAATCTCGCCATCGCTCTCAAAAAGAGCGTTCCGGCAGGGAATGTTCAGGCATTCGACAACCTGCATCGCCGCGGAAGCGAACTGACCCTCAAACGCCTGCGCGAGGCAGGGGTTGCCTTCGTGCATGGTGACATCCGCATTTCAGAGGATTTCACGTGTTTCGGCGATCTCGATCTGATCATCGATTGTTCGGCCGAGCCGTCGGTTCTGGCCGGTATCGGCGGCGACCCGTCGAACCTGTTCGGGACCTTTCACATTCTCGAACTCGCCCGCCGCAGGAACGCACGGCTCGTCTTCCTCTCGACCAGCCGCGTCTACCCCGTAAGACATCTTCTGAACATCCCGCTTCAGCAGACCGCCGGCAGATTTACCCTGGGCAGTCCCCTGCCCCGCGGCCTCACGCCGGAAGGCATCACCGAGGAGTTTCCCCTGGACGGCCCCCGGACGCTCTACGGGGCCAGCAAACTGGCCAGCGAACTGCTCATCCAGGAATATATCGAAACATATAATTTGAAAGCCGTCATCAACCGCTGCGGAATCATCACGGGTCCATGGCAGATGGGCAAGGTCGACCAGGGCGTCGTGGCCCTGTGGGTCGCCCATCACGTGTTCAAACGGCCGCTGAAGACGATCGGCTTCGGCGGCCAGGGTCTGCAGGTCCGCGACGCGATTCACGTGGACGATCTTGCGGATCTTCTCGGGATCCAGCTTTCAAACATCGACAAGGCGAACGGCACCTGTTTCAACGTGGGCGGGGGTCACGCCGTCTCGTTCTCGCTCGCCGAGCTGACCGCGCTCTGCGAAGAGGTGACCGGAAACCGGGTTCCGATGGAATCCGTGTCCGAGACACGCCCAGGCGACGTCCCCTTCTACGTGACCGATGCATCTCTCGTCAGCCGCACGTTCGGCTGGAAGCCGAAACGCGACATGAAGGCCATCGTGGCCGGGATCGCCGACTGGATCGGCCGCCACCACGACGAACTGAAGGATATTCTTTGATTTCCGTGGGCTGCCACGGGGAGGAACCATGAAGATAGCTATTATCACGGGTTCGGCAGGTTTGATCGGAGCGGAGGCCAGCCGTTTTTTCCATAGCAAAGGTTATACCGTATTCGGCATCGACAACGACATGCGCAAGGAGTTTTTCGGCGACGAGGCATCGACGCGCTGGATGCGCCTCGATCTCGAGAAATCGCTGAAGAACTACCGCCATTTCGAGATCGACATCCGCGACGCCGCGGCGCTCGGCAACGTGTTCCGCGAGGCCGGGTCCGACCTCGCCCTCATCATCCACTGCGCGTCGCAGCCGTCCCACGACTGGGCGGCGAAGGCGCCCCACGTGGATTTCGGCGTGAACGCGACCGGCACGCTGAACCTGCTCGAGCTGACCCGCCAGACCGCCCCGGCGGCGCCGTTCATCTTCACCTCGACGAACAAGGTATACGGCGACACGCCGAACCGGCTTCCGCTCGTCGAGAAGGAGACGCGGTGGGAAGTCGACACCGCCCACCCGTTTTTCAAGCATGGCATCGACGAGTCGATGTCGATCGACCAGAGCCTGCACAGCCTCTTCGGCGCCTCGAAGGTCGCGGCGGACGTGCTGGTGCAGGAATACGGCCGCTATTTCCAGATGAAGACCGTCTGCTTCCGCGGCGGGTGCCTGACCGGCCCCGGCCATTCGGGAACCCAGCTGCACGGCTTCCTGGCGTATCTGATGAAGTGCGCCATCACGAAGACGCCTTACAAGGTGTTCGGGTACAAGGGCAAGCAGGTCCGAGACAACATTCACAGCCACGATCTCGTGGAGGCGTTCTGGCAGTTCACGCAGAAGCCCCGTATGGGTGAGGTCTACAACATGGGCGGCTCGCGGCATAGCCACTGTTCGATGATCGAAGCCATCAAGAAATGTGAAAATATCACTGGAAATACAATGTTCACCGAATACGTCGAGAGCAACCGCATCGGCGACCACATCTGGTATGTGAGCGACGTCCGCCGGTTCCAGGAGCACTACCCCGGCTGGAAATACCAGTATGACATCGACGAACTGCTGAAGGACATCTACAGGGGGCTCGTCGAGCGCCGCTGATCGGAAGGAGTCTGCCATGCGAGTTCTGCTTGCCAATCCCCCGTGGGAAAAACCCGGTCACTACTACGTCAGGGCGGGTTCGCGCTGGCCACATTTCGAGCGGAACGGGACGCGTTACATGCCGTTCCCGTTCTTCATGGGATACGCGGCCGCGGTGCTGATCGAGGCCGGCCACGAACCGTCGGTCATCGACGCGTGCGGCGAGCGGCTGTCGACGCCCGAGTTCTTCCGCAGGGCCGAGGCGGCACGCCCGGAGCTCATCGTCGCCGAAACCTCGACACCTTCGTTCGAGAACGACCGCGGGATCCTGCGCGAACTGAAGCAGCGACTGCCCGGCTGCCGAATCGCGGTGACGGGCGCCTGGCAGGACCCCGACGCCCGCAGTTACCTGTCCCTCGCCCCCGAGGCCGATTATTTTCTGGCGGGCG
>MWAR01000612.1 GCA_002068715.1 bacterium ADurb.Bin374 | reverse complement strand
GGGGCTCGAACACCACAAGGGATCAGGGAGGTGGACCTCAACTGGGAGTTTTCCACCGCATTGCATGACGCCTTGTCCCGGAACTCCACATCCCAGACAATTCTCACCAGGAAATCCGTTGAGAACCTGGTCACCAACCGCCGCCGGGCCGAGATCGCCAACGAAGCCTCCGCGTCCCTCATGCTGCGCATTCATTGCGACAGCGGCCGAGGCAGCGGGCTTACCATGTATTATCCTTCCGGCCCGGGAAAAATCGGCACAGACGAAGGGCCGCCAGCTGAGGTCTGCTCTGCAAGCGCACATCTGGCCGCACATCTGCAGAATGTCCTCGAAAAGCGTCTTGAAGGGCTCTACAGGGTGAACCCCCTGAGAACCGATCGCCAGACCGCCATCGGTTCCCGCCAGGGAGCCCTTACAGGCTCTATCTTCAGCCGCGTTCCGATCGTGACCGTCGAACTCGGGTATCTCGACAATCCGGCCGACGTCATCTTCCTGACCGCGACCGACTCACGCCGACTGCTCGCCGAAGCTCTAGCCGAGGGCATCAGGACGTATACCGGTTCCCGCTCGAGACCCTGGTGAGTTCTGTTGAAATCCACCCGGTCGCCCCGAGCTTGCCGAGGCCTGACTTGTGGTCGTTCTTTCAGGCTCGCTTCGGCAGAAATCGTGCTAGCAGCGCCCTCACGTCATCGAGAGAGTAGGGTTTTGGCAGTACTCCATCGAATCCGAAAGCCGGCGGGTCGGCCATGATCGGATCGACGGAATATCCGCTCGATGCGATGAATATCGCGTCAGCCCTTATTTCGCGGAGTTCCTGAATGATTTCTCGACCTCCCGCCCCACCCGAAATCGTCAAATCGAGAATGACCAGGTCGAATGGTCTGCCAAGCTCGACCGCCTCCCGGAAGGCGACGACGGCTTCCTTTCCATCCCTCACCCCCGTGAATGCAAGGCCGAACGACGAGAACATCTTTTCTGCGATGGCATGCAGAAACTCCTCGTCGTCAAGGAAAAGAACCCTGCCCTCGACGGCCACCTCGTTCCGGAGGATCGGCATGTCTGAAATCTTTTCCTGGTGACCACTCGCGGGGAGATAGATCGTGAAAGAGCTCCCCCGCCCCGGCATCGACTCGACCTCGATCCAGCCGTGATGGTGGATGACGATCGAATGGGCTGTCGCCAGTCCGAGACCATGTCCCTTCTGTTTCGTCGTGAAGAACGGATCGAAAATACGGGGAAGCATCTCGCGTGGAATGCCTGTTCCGGAATCCGCCACGATGATCCGGATGTATTTCCCTCCTTCCGGGTGCATCGCAATCTTCCCTGGCTCGATCTCAACGTTCGACGCCACGATATCGATCGTGCCGCCTTCCAGCATTGCCTGCTGGGCGTTGATCACGAGATTCTCGATAACCTGGCTGATCTGATTTTCGTCGACATCGCTCATCCAGAGCTTTTCGGAGATATCGAATGCGCAGCTGACCGCCGATCCCGCCAGCGCGAACCTGCCGCAGTTTTTCAGAAGAGGCCCCAGTTGGCAGGGCTTTCTGATCGGCACCCCGCCCTTCGAGAACGTCAGCAGCTGGTGCGTCAGCGCTTTGGCGCGTTTGTAGGTGACAAGCGAATCGACAAGCTTCGCTGCCGCTTCCTCAGTATGTTTTTCGGTCAGATGGAGCTGGGCAAGCTCGATGGCGCCATAGATGCCTCCGAGAAGGTTATTGAAATCATGCGCGATACCACCGGCCAACAGGCCGAGCGACTCGAGTTTCTGCGTGCGCAGCAGGGTTTCATGCATCTTCATTTTTTCGGTTATGTCGGAAAACTGGACAACGAATCTCCCACCCCCGGTGCTGTATACCCATATATCGAGAAAAAGATTCAGATCCGGGGAATGACCCTGGTAGGCCTCGGATTTCCCGGTCAGGGCCACTCTTCCGCAGAGTTCGATCCAGGGTTTTGTCGTCAGGGGTGCCACTTCTAGGATCGTTTTTCCGATGACATCAGACGCCTTCCAACCGGTGATTTTTTCGAACGCGGGGTTGACGTCGAGATATCGGAAGTTGCAGGGAACGCCCTTTTCATCGAGCATGATCTCGAAAAACGAGAGGCCCGACGTCATGTTCTCGAACAGAAGCCGATAGGTATGTTCCTTCTCCTGGAGGGCCGCTTCAGCCTGCCTGCGTTCGGTCAGGTTTCTCAGCACGGCCACGATGCAGTTCCGCGAACCGATGCGCGTCTGGCGCATGCTGATCTCGAAGGGAACAAGCCGCCCGTCCTGATCTTTGAGACCCCACTCGAAGGTCGGCGTTCCCCCCCCGCGGACTCTCGCAAGCAGAGCGGCGGCTTCGCCTTGCATCTCGGGAGGACTGATATCCATGAAGAAGCTGTTCGCGAGATTTGTCCGGATATGCAGCATCTCTGGCGTGCGACCGTTGCACGCAATGATCGCCCCCGACTCGGCGTCGAGAATGAGAACCGCGTCCTTCAACCCGTCGATGACCGCCGTAAACCATGTCTGCTGCTCGCTCAGAATGATTTCCACGGGCCCATAGACATACAGGAAAATGATGATGAGGCTGAACGTCACGGACAAGGTCAGCGCCCACGCCTGCCATGTGGTCATCATGACGTTCAGATCGACGGCGGGAGTGATGTTTCCTTCGCAATAGAGTATTGCGGTGATGACGAACATCGTGGTGATCAGTCCGGTAATGGCATAGGAGGCTGTGAGTCCGCGGGTGATCCGGGTAATGATCGGATACACCGGAAGAAACAGGATCGTCGCAGAAGCCAGGCCGAACTGAAGCAGCGCGCTCCACACCAGAGCCAGCGCGGCAAGAAACGTGATCTGGAAGGCCGTCGCCGGCGTCAGCCGTTCGCGAAGCATATACACCGTCGTCGAAAGAACGACAATAATTCCATGGACAAGCATCACCGGCTGTAAGCCGATGGTCCGTATGCGAAGCAAAGAAATGGCCAGCGCGATCCACAGGAGGACGGTGATGACATACAACAGCCGTGAAAAGACGTTTGCCTCGAGCCGGACTTCCTGAGAAGTGGTGCTCAAATGTCAAAAGCCTCTCATCCCTCGGTGTTCATGAATTTCTTCATCTGAGCCAAGGGGATTTTTTCAGGACCATTTCTGCGACGTTCTCTTGTCTTTTCAGTCCCGTAAAAAGTGTATCAGAAGACCACATCGCGCACAACGAACCCGTACGTCTTGCGCGTTTATCTTCGAAGCACGACAGGCCCCGTTCATTTCGGCAAGCTCGAGACTGGCTTTGACAAACTCAGGGTGACTGGATTCGAACGATGGAAAAGGCAATCGTTCCGTTTCCGGGATCGGAAATCCTGATGGTCGTGAACGGGTCGGCGTATCCGGTCGGCGGAAGATACTCGATGAACCTCCAGGCGGTGCCATAGACGTTTCCACTGAAAGCGCTTCCGAAATTCTTCTGCGCCTTTTTCAGTCCGTCGAGGGCAACGTCCATCTGGTAATCGGTCGCCATACCGGTCAGTCCTGTGTTGTTGCGGTACATCGCCACACCCCATTCCCGGAGGAGTTGATCGAACGCCTTTCCGCCGGAATGGGCCTCGATGTTCGCGGTGCCGCTCGAGGTCGACTGCACCATGGAACGGATCGCGGATCCTCCGAGGCGCTCGTACAGGTGATGCGCAAACAGGCCTACGCAGCCGTAATTCGCAACCGTCGCAGCGTATGGCCAGACCGTGAGGGGAAGCCGCTCTGGAATTTCCGCATAGGAATCGAAGCGTGAATCCGGGGCGTTCGAATACCGCACTTCGGCCCCGACGCTCAGCCCCTCGTTCAGCCAGACGGCCTCCTCGCCGACATGGTTCTGCATGTGGGCCCAGGTGTTGACCAGGTGCTGGAACTCGTGCACCAGCGTCTGCGTAGTCGCTTCTTTCCATCCGGCGGTGGTGAAGCCGTCGCGGGAGTCGAACACCCACATATTGAACATGTCGCGCTTGTTCGAATCCGTGTCACCCGGCATCAGGTCGGTCGGGTCGAAGAACCCGGCCGCGCCGAACACGTTCACGAGAGGCGTGAACAGGATCGTCACCTTGCCGTCACCGGTCATGTTCGAGGGAGAGCCATAGTTGTCGTTGATGAACGACCAGATCCGAGAGTCGAACTCATTCGCGAATTCGGTCATCATCGCGTCCGTCACGCCTGCGGGGGAATACCCTCCGGCCTCGTTCTGGTCGATGAACACCTTGCATTTTGCGCCGATAACGGCCAGCCGGGCCGATCTCGTCTGGTATCCGGACGATGAGTAGACCTTGAAGGCGTGAATGTCTCCGACATTCGCCTCACTGGCACGCACGGACGGCCTGACTCCTGTCGTCGCGGAAAGACGATACGGGCTCTCGGCCGCCTTGCGACGCATCACGGCGTCGATCGCCGCCTGCCCTGTCGGAAAGCCGGGACGGATGACGGAAAACGCGGGCGCCGCAGAAACGGATGGAAGAACCGTTCCGCCGCCGTTGACATCGAAAGAATGGTTCGCGCCGGCCCGATCGAGCGAGTAAACGAGCACGCCGAATTTTCCCTGGCCGGACGGCGTCGTCAGCGCAATCTCACGGCCGCTGCCGGCGAGCCCTATATGCTGCACGTTTCCGACATCGAGCCGGGCGGTTTCCATCACGCGAACCTGGATCGTGGCCGTGGCGACACTTCCCCGAGCATCCCTGGCCGCACACGCAAGGGTGTAGGTCTGCGAGCCGACACCGGGCAACCAGGACGTCCGGGCGGCGGCGGTGTCCGCGAACGAGCCCCCGGTCGCCGTCCATCGATAGGTCAGTGGGTCGCCGTCGACATCGTATCCCGTGGCAAGGACCGAGACGTTGACGCCTTCGGCCGTCACCACCCGTGAGGCGGAAACCGAGATCGCCGGGGCGTTGTTCGGGCTCGCCGAGATGTTGAAGACGTATGTGGCGTTCGCCGTGCCGCCGCGGCCATCGTTTGCGAGGCATGTGATCGTAGCGACGTTCTCCGTCGCAGGACCATGCCAGAGAACGGACGGGCCGCTCACGTCAGACAACGTGCCGCCGCTCGCCGACCAGGCATAGGAAAGCGGATCGCCGTCGACGTCGTTTCCCCGCGCCGTCAACGTCACCCCCGTGTTCGGAAGAACACTCGTCCCGGTGGCCGAAATGGTCAGGGTCGGAGCCGAGTTCGGCGCAAGAACGGTGATCACCAGCCGAGTCGTCGTCGATGCTCCCAGGGAATCGCCGGCTTCCAGAGAGACGGTCGCGGCGCCGGACGTCGAAGGCGATGTCCAGACGGTGGTCGTGCCGGTCGAAACCTGGAGAGACCCGCGGTCCGCCCGCCAGATGCAGTTCACGGCATCGCCGTCGGGATCGCTGACCTGGGCCGTGAGCCGGACGCCCGTCGCATACTCGATGCGCGTGCCCGAGGCGAGAATCGAGGCCACGGGAGCCCGGTTGGTGCCGCCCGCACCGACGGTCACGCCGAGAACGGCATGGGAACGGCCCCCGCGGCCATCGGCGACTTCGACCGAGACGGAAGCCGTCGTATCGAAGTCCGGGGCCCGCC
>MWAR01000611.1 GCA_002068715.1 bacterium ADurb.Bin374 | reverse complement strand
GGTGCCAAGCGGCTGCTCCTCGAAACTCGAAAAAAGCTCGATCATCGGCTTCCCGAGATCGGTTTCGACGATCGCGCGGACCTCGTCCATGCCGAAGGGAGGAACGTCATCCTGCAGTTTGCGAAGCTCGGCGGCGATATCGTCGGGAATCAGGTCCGACCGCGTGCTGAGGATTTGCCCCAGCTTGATGAAGGTCGGGCCGAGGTCCTGGAAAACGAGCCTGATGCGCTCCGGAAGCGATGCTGCTTCGGCTTCCCCTGTTGCGGCGGGGATATTCAAACCGGCGACGGCGTTGGCAAGATCCGTTCCGCCGCGCCTGAGGCGGGAAACGAGCGGACTGAACCCGTGCCGCACCAGAACCTGCAGGATTTCCGCCAGCCGGTTCACGTCGAGAACCAAAGCGACCGGGCGCCATTGACCGAGTATTCGACCTTCCATACGATCCTCCACCGCAATGGTATCACACCCCACGAACCGCCCTTGCTCCGCCGACAAGTGCCGGTTCGAAGATGTCTTCGTGTCTGGAATGTGGGATTCGTTATTGAATCCCGCAGCATGAAAACCACCCTTCGCCCTGAGCTTGTCGAAGGGGGCGATGGCCTCTCGCGGTTCGACAGACTCGGCACGAACGGGAGTATGAAACTGGCTTTTGTCATGCAGGAATCACTATGAGAGCCAATCCGCAGATAACGCTTATTGAAGCGAATGCCGCAGATGATATTCTATTGTGTGGAGTGGACAGGGAAACTTGATCGAACATAACGTGATTGCATCGATCCGGAAGCGAAAAAACGGCGACTGGCGCTGGGTTGCCATCGCCATGGTGTGGTTGCTTCATGGTCTTGCCGGAATGGCAGTTGCCGGGGATTCCGCCGAACTGGCATCTTTTGCCGCCTGGCTGAGCCAGATCAAGCCTACCGCCGAACTTCTTCCGGGAGAACCGCCGGTCATCGGTCTCCGGAGCGCTTTGTTTCATCCGTATGCCCGGGATGCAATCCTCCGGGATCTCCCCCGGCTTGTTTCGGGCCCGCTGCCGCTGTCATCGAGCGGCTCGCGGAAATTGCCCGATGATACGTCGGTTCGCCTCGCTCTCTCAAAAGCGGAACGAATCCGGAAACTGCTGCACGAATGGCCCGAAGGCCCGAACGCCCTCTCCGGGCACCTGGCCGTCCATCGCCTGGCTTTGTTCACGGCGGATGAGCCGGCCATCATCGACCGGATCGCGTTCCTTCTCGCGGCCGAAGATGGCCATGACGACATTCTGAAGGCCATGCTGCGCTATCGGGATATGCTCGATCAGCTTTCCAAAGATGGATTCCGCCTTCCCGGCGTCGATCCACAGAGGCTTCAGCTCCGCATCCTGCAGGAAAAAGCGCGGTTTCACCGCCTGACGACGACCGACCACCGCCTTCTCGCGCAGATTGCCGAGGAATTGCCATGCGATCGGGATCTTTTGTGGCTGGCTGCCTCGGTTCATCACTTCGCCGGTCTCGCAACGGGGGCCGCCGCGTTGACCGCCCGGGCCGTGCTTCTCGATCCCGAAGCCGTCCGAGACGGAACATACCGGGACGATCCCGATCGCGTGACGGCATCGGAATCTGCCGTGGAAGCGTATCTGGCCGGAAATAACCTGCCTCCGGCCTCTCCGGCGAAGAATCCGGGGATACGGCGGATTTCCCTCGCCGCGGAATGGTGGGGGCCGCATCAGGAGTTGCTGGCAAACAAGGCCGACCTGGTCTGGAAAAAGAGCAGATTCGTCGATCCCGAGACGGGCAGAGAGGTTCCGGCTGACCTGGTCGCCTGGGTGGCCCAGGCTGTGGCATCGGCGGCGCCGCATCCGTTCATCGATATGATGACCCTCACGGAAGTATCCGGAGGCGCAGCTCTGATACGGCTCGAGCCTTCGAATGGCCGCGGCGGGATCCTGATTTTCGCGCAACAGGAGGGAATCTTCTGCTACGGCGTTCACGTGGTGTCGAAAGGAGTAATCCGGCAGATATGTGATCCGTCGGCGATCCGAAGGATATTCCTGCTTCTCGGGTGGGCGGGGTTGTATGGCCTTGAAGGCGAGGAAGTCGAGCTTTCGCGGGTTCCCCTGCTCCAGTTGCCCGGGAAATTCCTTTTGAGAGCCGGCCTTGTTGAAGCGGAGAAATCCGGCCGGTTCCTGCTTGCGGAGCAACCCGACGAGACAACGTTCGGGGCTGAATTTCTGCGAAGCCCCCTCCCTTCGACGCTGACGAAATCCCGAGGTTGGGAAAAAACTGACGAGGAAGTCTCCTTCCGTCCGGGAGAATCCTCCCGGCCCGGCTGGTATTCGCGGGATACGACCCGGGTGAGACGCTCCGATGCCGAACCGATGATTACCCTCCTTCAGCGACAGGTTCAGCTGAATGGAACATCCAGAGTGGTGGGGCCGTCAGAAAGCGACCTTCTGGCGGCTGAACCTCGTATCCGGGACCTGATCGGCCGCCTCCTCGATCGTCAGGCGAAGGATCTGACGATTGGGTCCTGCTGGCTCGAAACCGATGGTTGGCCGGAAATCGCGGCCGATCGTCTGCTCCAGGAGACCGCTGTTGCCGCGGGCTGTCTCTGGGGCAGGAGTCTCTCGGAGGCAATCCGGACCTTCCACCTTGCCGGCCTGCCCTGGACGCCGCCCCGGCAGGGCAGGTGGCCGATCCTTTTCCGTGAAGGAAATCCCGACGATCTGTCAGAGGGAATCATCCTGCCCGGCTTCGATGCCATCATGCTCATGCGTGGCCATTTCACACCCAGCGAAGGACGGGAGTCCTTCGAACGAGTTCTCACCTGGCTGGAGTGGAGCGGCCCCCGGCCTTCGCAAGTCAGTTTCTGGAAGGCGTCCGACGGGTGGGTGTTCAACCTGTTGTTCCCCCAGAAGGAGAATTGGCAGACGCTTCAGGCTCGCGGGTCGTATGCCCTGAAACTATTCTCTAAGATACATACCTATATGTATAAATCAGGCGATTCCAGCGGCTTGCAGTTGAAACTACCGGAAGAGGCACGCCTTCATCTGCTCTGGAACCCGGCCGGAGGGCTGCGCATTGTCTCCTTCCCCCGCGGTTACGTTTGGTCTGAACCGACTCCCTGAGCCTGCCGCGGCACCAGAAAACGACGTTTCCGACAGAAAGAAACACCGGGCGGGGCCAGATCGGCCCCGCCCGGTGCGGGCGAACGGGAGGATTACTTCTTTTCGGGCATCGGGATCGAGGCCAGGGACTTGTAGAGGTGGAACCGGAGGGCGACATCCTTCTGCGAGGCCTCGATGAGGGCCTTCGAGGCTTCGGGCTTGGCGCTCTTGAGGGAGCGGAAGCGGTTCTCGCCGTAGACGTAGTCGGCCAGCGGCAGGGTCGGATCCTTGGAGTCGATCTGCAGCGGATTCTTGCCCTCGAGGATCAGGTTCGGGTTGAACCGGATCA
>MWAR01000610.1 GCA_002068715.1 bacterium ADurb.Bin374 | reverse complement strand
CCATCCACCTTTCGCAAGACCGGACGTGATTCGCGACAGAAGGTCGGAAATCGCTGCGAACAGGGAAGCATCCGGTCTGCTGAGACTCAGCGAGCCCGTTCCCAGCATGTACACGGCGGTCATGAGGCCGGATACGGCGGCGATAAACGTCAGAAGCTTGTTCGGCGACGACTGGATGGTCGGGTCTCCGCCGAACATCTTCACGAGGAGTGTGCCGGAAAGCAGGAGTCCGAGAAGAACGAACGCCTCGACCGCCCGGGGGGGCGACCGACGAGGGGTTTTCTGAAGAGTCCCGGTCGGGAAGAGGACGAATGACGCGCCGGCCGGAGCCTGTCGGCCCGCATACAGCATCAGGGCCGCGACGAGAAAACCCACGAACAGCAGGATGGGGCCTGGCGGATCCGCGATGCCGGACCGGGCCAGGAAAAAAAAGATCGCCATGGCGGCTGTCACCGGAACGAGAAAGTCCGAGACGATCCGGCAACCGCTTCTCCCGATGTTGGTGCAGACGTTGCCGACGAACGGCAGGAGCAGGGCGACGAGAAAAAGCCAGGGAAGCGAGAGACGGCAGGCATCGGACAGAAAGCCGGTTGCGAGCGTGAGACGGTCGGTTTTCTGGAAACCGCTTCCAACCTGCACGGAAACGGCCGCCGGCATCAGCAGACGCGCAAGCGTGAGGCCGGACGACGGTGCGCAGTCTTCGGCCAGACGCCGGAATCTGCGGGTTGCTTCATCGGTTGCGGAAATCGTCGGAATGACATACTCGTCCGACCAGACCTGGCGGCGCTTTTTCTGCCACAGCCGCACCTTGATCGGCGCCGTTAGTGGAAGCCGGTTGCGGAAGGTTATTTTGACGGTGCCCGAGGCCTGTGGGCAAAGAGACGAATGAAGTAGCCTGTTGCGTTGCCAGAGCTCGATGACGGCGAACCGACGCGTGCCGAGATCGAAATTCGCCCGGACGACCCTGCCGCCCGCTTTTGCCCATCGGATCGACGAATGGGGCTCTTTTCCATGATGGAGGCTCCAGTGCGCCTGGCGTTCGGATGGGGCCGGAGAACCGGGTAACAGCCCGGAAACGGGGGCCGGCAGATCTGAGGCGGCGTGGCTCAGGAGATTCTTCAGAAAAACGAGGGGCGGAAGCGCCGGCAGGACCGGAACACGAAACTGGAGCGACCGGTTCCCGCACGAGAAGTCGACGAGATACTCTCCGGTCGGGCTTTCCGGATGCAGGGAAAAGGTGAAGTCGCCTGTGCCCTGGCGGGTGGTGAACACGACCCTGTTCGTCGTCGTGAAGCCGTCCGGGGTGGTGATTCTGCACCTGACGGGAAGCCTTGGCAGCGGTCGGGATGTGCCGGGATCGATGGCGGCGAGATCGAACCGGTACAAGCCGCCGGTGCGAAGAGAGGGCCCGGGCGGAATGGCGGCAAACGCGAAGTTCGTTCCCGCCTGGACGTTGAACACGGCGAGCGGCTGTCGGAGAACGTTCGACCGGAAGACGGCGAGTTCATACGTTCCGCCGTTGAGCGATTCGGGAATGGAGATGCCGGCGGTATATACCCCCGGGCGTTTCTCGACGGCCGTGAAAGGCGGGACGAGCGGAACGGAACGACCGGCGATGCGGAGGTGCACCTCGAGCTTCAGCCTCTGGACGGGATAAGGTTTGTCGCGCCCGAGGGCATACAGCGCCACTTCCGTCGTGTCGCCCGAGGCGAGGCGCGCGGAGGGGGACAGCACGATGTCGATGTCGGGCTGGTTGTCGTTCTCGAGAAGCAGCGACGCCGTCCAGACGGTGAAAAGCACGAACAGAAACGCGCCTGCGAGCAAGGCCGGCAGGCGTTGTTGCAACGCAGGAAATGGTGAATTCATGCCGATTCCACCCTATCATTGCCCCGCGCCGCTGTCAATGCGGTCGGGCAGGGCCATGCTTCCCCATGCCCCCTTCTGCGGCGATGGTCACGCACCCTCTCGTGGGGGTGAATCGTGATCCGCCCTCGTTCTCCCAGGAGGCATCGATCAGAAAGTGCGGGCGCTTTTCCCTGGTCTTCTGGTATCATGATGCCGTGGAAAACGAGAGCCTGACCGTCGTCGTCGAACGCATCACGTATACGAACCCGCAGAACGGCTACTCCGTGCTCCGGACGAGCGTCAAGGGCCGTTCCGACGGCGTCACCGTCGTCGGCAGTTTTTCGGCGATCCATCCGGGCGAGGAACTGCGCGTCTACGGCACCTGGACCTGCCACCCCCAGTTCGGGCCCCAGTTTCACGCGTTCAAATACACGACGATGAAGCCGGCGACGGTGCGCGGCATCGAGAAATATCTCGGCTCGGGGCTGATCAAGGGTATCGGGCCGGTGACGGCGAAACGCCTCGTGGCCGCGTTCGGCACCGAAACGCTCGACGTGATCGAAAGCCGGCCCGACCGGCTCGCCGACTGCGACGGCATCGGCCCCGTTCGCAGCGCCCGCATCATCGAGGGGTGGAAGCAACAAAAGGCGATCCAGGACGTGATGATCTTCCTGCAGGGGCACGGCATCTCGACGGCCTACGCGGTGCGCATTTTCAAAAACCTCGGCCAGGACGCGATCGCGAAGGTGGCGGCCAACCCGTACATGCTTGCCTACGAGATCCGGGGCATCGGGTTCAAGACGGCCGACAAGATCGCGGCCGAGTTCAACATCACCGGGGCCGACCCGCGTCGCCTCGAGGCCGGCCTGTTGTTCGTGCTGAATGCCGCTCTCGACGAGGGCCACATGTTCCTGCCGCGCCCCGAGCTGGTGAAACGCGGCGTCGAGATCCTCCAGGTCGAGGACGTGGCGGCCGTCGAGGCGGCGATCGACACCCAGGCCAGCGACCGGCGTATCGTCATCCGCGACCACGGCGGCATCGCCTGCGTATATCTCTCGTTCGCCTGGCGCGACGAGATAGGCGTCGTAGAGCGCCTCGCGCCCCTGCTGAAAGACGCGCGCGATCCAGACCGGCGTAAACTGCTCGCCGCGCTCGATGGGGCGACGTCGAAGGCGGGCATCACGCTGACCGAGATCCAGGCCGTCGCCATCGAAAAGTCGCTGCGAGAGCGGTTTCTCGTCATCACCGGCGGCCCGGGCACCGGCAAGACGACGACCCTGAAAACGCTCGTCGAGGCGCATACGCTGATGGGCCGCCGGGTTCTGCTCGCGAGCCCGACTGGTCGCGCCGCGAAGCGCCTCGCCGAGGTGAGCGGCCGTGAGGCGAAGACGATTCACCGCCTGCTCGAATACTCGCCCCAGGATGGCGGCTTCCGGTACAACCAGTCGAAGCCGCTTGCCTGCGACACCCTCGTCGTCGACGAGGCTTCGATGATCGACATGAACCTGTTCCACGCGCTGATCAAAGCCGTCCCGCCGGACGCCGCCTGCGTGCTCGTCGGCGATGCCGACCAGCTGCCCTCCGTCGGCCCGGGCCTGCTCCTGCGCCAGCTGATCGAGTCGGGCGTCGCGCCCGTCGTGAGGCTGAACGTCGTCTTTCGACAGGCGGAAGAGTCGCTGATCATCCGCAACGCCTACCGCGTCCACGGCGGCGCGATGCCGATCCTCGTCTCGCCCGACGGAAAAACACGCACCGACTGCTACTTTCTCGAGTCGGGCGAGCCCGACAAGGCGCTTCCCCTGCTGCGAAACGTGGTTTCGCTGAGCCTGACGAAACGGTTCGGCTACCACCCGATCGAGGATATCCAGGTGCTCACACCGATGAACCGCGGCACGCTCGGCGCCGCGAACCTCAACAAGGAACTGCAGGCGGCGCTGAATCCGGCTTCCCCCGAAAAACCCGAGCTGACGCACATGCACAGGGTGTTCCGCGTCGGCGACAAGGTGATCCAGCTCAAGAACAATTACGACCTCGACGTGTTCAACGGCGACATCGGCATCGTCCGGAACGTCGAGACCGAAGACCAGGAGATCGTCGTCGAGTTTCCGCAGGGGGAACGGGTGTACCAGGCCGCCGATCTGCTCGACCTCGCCCATGCCTTCGCGATCACCGTTCACAAGTCCCAGGGAAGCGAATACCCGGCCGTGGTGCTCGTGGCGACGACCCAGCACTACGTGATGCTCCAGCGGAACCTGCTCTACACCGGCATGACACGGGCCCGTCGCACCCTCGTGCTGATGGGAAACAAGCGCGCCGTCTGGATCGCCGTGAAAAACGACAGGGTCCAGGCGCGCTGGACCCTGCTTGCCGACCTGCTCCGGGAGACATACCCGGAACGGGCGAAGAAAGCGCTATCGAATGAACGGAATGAACAGGATGGTCACGATCCAGAGCAGGGATGAGATCAACGTCATCGTCTGACCGTGGTTGTAGATCGAAAACTTGGTGTTCGCGATTTTCGAGACGGTATATATATTTATAAGGATAGATTCGTTGAACTTCTTCGCCTCGCACGACGAAACCTCGTGAATGTACCCCTCGGCCGAGTTGTTCTCGATGATGTGGCCGTAGAAGGCCAAGGTTTTCGTGCGGTTCTCGACGATGCCGGCGCTGCGCGTCATGATGACGCCGAGGGACATCAGGATCGAAATGATGCTGAAGATGAAAAACGCGACGGCGATCGTCGAAGCAATCGAGTTGTGCCCCAGTCTCTCGATGAACGGCGTCAGCGCCGCGATGAAAATCGAGTTGATCAGGAGAAGGGCGTTCGCCTTGCTGTCGGCGAACTGCACGAGACTCTGATTATAGTTGAGAATATGAAACGAGATGTCGATCTGCTCGGCGATGTCGACTTCGACCTGGTTCCGCTTGTCAAGATACATGAACGCCTCCGGAGTGAAGGTAAAGTTTCCCCTCGAATCTGTGTACATCATACGACAGGGAAAACTCAGGAACAAGGGAGACCGCATCTCCGGCCGGCCACATCCTTCCGTTCTTCCTTCGGGATCTGCAGAATGAAGGCCTCCCATTCGCACTGAGCCTGACGAAGAGCGGGAGTCTCTCGTGCTTCGATAGGCTCGGCACGGAAGGGAACGCGAAAACGGCTTTCAGATTGCCAGCCACGCGTCGTATGGGGCGGACCGTGATCCGCCCGCGTTCTCTTTTTCAATGAAATGAACGAATTTCGGTCTGACATCTTGACGCCCCCCCGTTGCATCATTACACTTGAATTATCTCATCGGTGTACCGTTCGTAACGCGATTATCAGGGGGGTTATGTATGAGAAAGAGTAGAACGTTCAGTTCGGTGATCTGCATCGTCCTGTCTCTGCTTATGGTCGTCGACTTCACCGTCTTCCAGCCCGCGCCCGCCCACGCGCTCGACAAAAAGAGCGTCGTCGTCGGCGTCGCGGCCGGAGCCGCGGTCGGAGCCGGCGTCGTTCTCGCCGCCCCGGCCGTTGCCGGCGCGGTAGGCGCGGCCGGCGGCATCGCCGGTATCGGAACCGCGGTCGTCGGCGGCGTCGCTGCAGTTGGCGGCGGTATCCTCGGCGCTCTCGGTGCGATCGGCGGGGCCATCGCGGCCGGCGTCGGCGCCGTGGCCGGCTGGGTCGCCGGTATCGTCGCGAGCCCGCTGTTCATTCCGGCTCTGATCATCATTGCGGCCGTCGCGGTCGGCATCTACCTGTATCGCCGCCACAAGAAGAAGACCAGCAGCCAGGAAGTCCTCTCCGGCAGCGATGAAATCATGGTCACCCCGTCCGATTACGACATGAGCACGGTCATTCCGTCCATGAACCAGACCGGCCCGGTCACCATCGGCGACCAGGATGCCGTCGTGATCTCCGGAAGCGATGCCCAGGTGTCCGACGCGACCCCCGTGACCGACGTGACGGTCACCGCTCCCGCTGCCGACTCGACGACTGCGGCCGCACCGACCACGACCACCACCACG
>MWAR01000609.1 GCA_002068715.1 bacterium ADurb.Bin374 | reverse complement strand
ATCCATTGCCGGATGGCACAGCCAGCACCGCCAAGGCGCTCGATTTCATCAGTATTGTCGCCGCCGACTCGACGGGAATGAAATATTGATTTTGTTGTCACCGGGCAACCGTTTGATGTACCTTACCCCTCGTCGTATAATGGGGATCGTCAAAATATCGTCAATCAAGGCGGCCAAGCTGCCGATACAATCAAGGAAGACTTTCTGGAGAAGCCATGTCTGCTGACTTTCTGAAGCGAAAACGAATCGGCGAGATCCTCATCGAGATGCGGGCCATCACGCCCCAACAGCTCGAAGCCGCCCTCAAACGCCAGTCGTCCGTCCGGAAGATGGTCGGCGAGCTTCTCATCGAGATGCAGGCGCTCACCGAGGAGACGCTCTTCAGAGGCCTCTCCCAGCAGCACGGCATCGAGTTCGTCAATCTCGACACGGTCGATCTCAACCGGGAGCTGATCCGCCAGATTCCCGACAACCTGATCAAGACATACAAGTTCATCCCGCTCAAGAAAGAGCCGAAGTCGCTGACCATCGCCATCTACGACCCGACGAACACGAAGATGTTCGACAGCATCAAGATGGCGACCGGGTATATGTTCATCAAGTGGGTCCTGGCGATGAAAACCCAGATCAACCACATCATCAGCGACGTCATATACCGTCCGGCGAACGTGCTCGAGAACGTGCCGGTCGACGATCTGCTCCGCGACGTCAAGCTCGAGTTCGGCAAGGAAGACGCGGCCTTTTCCGCCACCGGAGCCCCGCTGGCCGATGTCAACCTCGAAGACCTGAAGCGGGAGTCCGACCAGACCGCGATCGTCACCCTCGTGAACAAGATCATTCTCGACGCGGTCCGGATGCGCTCATCCGACATCCACATCGAAGCCTTCGAAAACATCGTCCAGGTCCGCTACCGCATCGACGGCATCCTCTACGACATCATGCCGGTCGAGAAACAGGCGCACCAGGCGATCATTTCCCGCATCAAGATCATGTCGAATCTCGACATCACCGAGCGATACATGCCGCAGGACGGCAACTTCAAACTGCGGGTGAAAAACCAGGCGATCGAGTTCCGCGTCGCGATCCTTCCGTCGATCTACGGCCAGAACTGCACGGTCCGCATCCTCGACTCCGGCCGCGTCAATCTAGAGCTGAAGAGTCTCGGCTTCCGCGACGAAGAACTCAGGACGTTCGAGTACAACATCGGCCGTCCCTGGGGTCTGTGTCTGATCGCCGGCCCGACGGGTTCCGGAAAAACGACGACGCTGTATTCCGGCATTTCGCTGATCAACAGCCGCCAGATCAAGATCGTCACCATCGAAGACCCGGTCGAATTCAAGATCGCCGGCGTCCACCAGCTCCAGGTCCACGAGAACAAGGTCGACGAGACACGCTCGCTCACCTTCGCGAAGGGCCTGCGCGCCGTTCTGCGACTCGACCCCGACGTCATTCTCGTCGGCGAAATCCGCGATTACGAAACGGCGGAAATCACGATCAAAGCCGCTCTGACAGGCCACATGGTCTTCTCGACGATTCACGCGAACTCGGCCATCGAAACGGTCAACCGCCTCGAGAACATCGGCGTCGACCCGTATCTGTTCGCCTCGGCCCTCACCGTTCTGGTCGGCCAGCGCCTCGTGCGCAAGATCTGCCCGAGCTGCAAGACCGAGGTCGAAACGACGCCGTATCTGCTCGCATCGCTCGGCCTCGATTTCGAGACGTACAAGAATCACAAGTTCTACAAGGGCGCCGGCTGCAAGGCCTGCAACAACAGTGGATTCCGCGATCGCACCGGCATCTTCGAGGTCATCGAGGTGAACCCGGCGCTCAAGGAGCTGATCAGCCAGCGCCAGTCCTCCGTCGCACTCCTGAAACATCTGCGTGCGCAGAAGATCCCCACCCTCCAGGACTCCTGCCTGAAAAAGGTCCTCGAGGGAGAAGTGCCGATCGAAGAATTCATTCTGGTAAACATGGGATAGGAGCATATGGCGAGAACGCGCGGGCCGGCCTGCAACCTCGTCCTCGATCTGGGAACATTCCAGATGCGCTTGCTGCGTCTGGATTCCGCCGTACCCGGGGATATCCGGCTGAAGCAGATTTCGACGGTCGATTCTCCACGCGAGTATGTCGCATCGGCCTTCATCGAGTATCCGATCATGGATGCGCATCCGGTGGAAGGCGCGATCAAGAAGCTCGTCGCCGCGTCGAAAACGACCTACGACGATACGCTGGTTCTGATGCCCGACCATTCCTCGATCCTGAACCTGATGATCGCCCCACCCCGATTTTCGAAAAAGGAACTGGAGGAATCGATCCGCGAAGACTTCGCCCCGATCATGCCTCTCCCCGTCGAGAACTGGTACATCGTCCACCAGACCGTCGGTCCCTGGGAGGAAGACGAGATCACCCTCGCCGTCGCGACGATCAAAAACAACCTCCTCGAAGCCGGCGGCATCGTCCAGCGGGCCGGTCTCAACCCGCAGACGATCGACATCAACGTTCTCAACGTCGCGAACCTCATCGATCATTACCTTGCCTCCAACGAGAATCGCGGGAAGAACATCTCTCTCGTCCACCTCGGAAACGAGACGACCTCGATCGCCGTCTTCCGGGACGGCCAGCTCCGCACCCTGGTGAACCGGCCGATCGGCGCATATGACTTCACCAAGCAGATCGGAAAACATTTCCATGTTCCCGACACCGAGGCCGAACAGTTCAAGCGGAACGAGATCTTCTTCCTGCCCGAATTCTCGCCCGAGCAGGAAAATCTGTACAACTACACGGTCATCAAGAGCGTGTTTGCCGTGCTGATCCGCGAAATATTTTCCGCTATGGAATCATTCCTGACGAAATACCGCGAGTTCACGATCCAGGAGGTCATCATTTCGGGGGGCGGCGCGAACTATCAGAATCTCCCCGTCATGCTCGCATCGAACCTGAATACCAGCATTCGCTACGTGGCAGACCTCTATTCGCTCCAGATCGCGGGCAGGCCGGCGGACATCGCCGAGCGCAACGAACTGGCCGCCGCCTGCGGCGCGTTCCTGCGGGAGTAAGCAGATGAAATTCCAGATAGACCTGCTGCCGAAAGAATACAAGAGCCTCCCATCGGACTATACCGGTTTTATTCTTGCCGCTATAGCGATCATCGGCTGTCTTTCCTGGACGATCTCTTCCTACATGAAGAACACCTCGGACCAACTGAAGAAACAGACCGAGGTCGACGTCGCCATGAAGGAGCTTCGCGAGCTGAACCAGAAGATCGGCGAGCTCCAGCCCCCGGTCGCCGAGATCACCGCTCTCAAGAGCAGTATCGAGTTCATCAACCGGAATCTCGACACGCCCGGAACCTCCTGGGTCGATTTTCTGTATGCTTTCGAATCCACGGTCCCCGAGCGCATCTTCATCTCCGATATCAACCCGAAGGATTTCACGGGCAAGAGTGGCCTGAACTTCACCGTCAACGGTGAAGGCGCCTCCGTCTACGACGTGCTCGAATACGTGAACGCCCTCCAAAAGTCAGAAAAATTCACGAACGTCAATCTCAAGCAGAACTCGACCCGAAGCATTGAAAACGGCACCGTCACGTCCTTCGTGCTCAGCTTCACCTTTAACCCTTCAGGAAAGAAGAAGTGACGATATGAACGGTCGAACGGTCCCCGGAGGAACAGCGTGAAAACTCGTCTGCGCTCGATTCTCGAGAGGGTAATCAGCTACGGCCTCGTCGCGGCCGCCGCGTTCGGGCTCTTCTATTTCCAGACGACCATCGACAGGCGCCAGAAAAGCGTCATCCAGGCGAAAGACGCCGAGCTGAAGCAATATCTCGGCCAGATCGAGGCTGGCAAGAAAGACCTGGTGTCGCGAGAAGCCCAGCTCGAGCAGATCAGGAAGCAGATCGCCGACCGTCGTCTCGAGATCAAGAACAAGTTCGAGAACTCCCTGGACAAAGCCGCCAACTACACGCTCTTCATCGAGCAGGTCCAGCGGAAGGCGAAGGCGCTCGACGTCATCATCCGCAACTCCACCTACAATCCGCCGGCCCCCTCTGCAGGCGCGCCGTCGAATTATCTCGAGTTCAAATTCACCGTCGATCTCACGGCGTCCTACGAAAAAATGAAGCATTTCCTCTGGGAAATGGAAAACACCCTGGGCCGCATGGTCAAAATCAGCCAGATGACCCTTCAGCCGCCGATCGTCGACAGCGAGGGAACGATGCGGCTGACCCTCACCCTGTCCACCTTCTTCCTCCCGTGAGCGGAGCACGATAGATGAACATCCAGGCCATCCAGGAATACTGCAAGAAGAACAAGGCCGTCGCGGTCGGCGTTCCCGTCATCCTCGGTCTTCTTCTCTTCGACAACCTGATCCTGAAGCCGAGCCGCAATAAAGACAAACAGCCGGCCGCGACGGCCTCAACCGCTCAACCGACGGCAACCGCCGAAGTCAAGCAGTCTCCCGCGGAAGAGCCGATCAAGCCGCCGCCGCCTCTCGTCACACCCACGATTCCGTCCATCGATCCGCGTGTCGAGGCTCGCCTGATGGCACAGGTCGCGTTTCCGTACGGCCCGAGCCGGAATGTGTTCGGCCGTCCGCAGAAAGAGGGCGGCCCCATCGCAGTCGCGCCAGCTATCGTGCTGGGCCGCCCCGACATCGACTATCACGGCTTTTTCACGACTGGACTCTTGAAAGTGGCGATCATCAAGGCCGCCGGCCGCATCACTCTCGCGCGTCTCGATTCCAAAATTCCCGATACGCCGTTCATCCTCAAGGAAATTCACATGGACCGGGTCGTTCTGATCGACACCGAGAACGACAACATTCCGTTCGACGAATACCTCACCGACCCGCAATCCTCCTCCGGAAAGAACGTTTCCAACTCGATCTCAAAACTCCGGGCATCCGGCTCGACGCCCTGAACGACAAGGCGAAATCATGGACTACCAGACCCTCAAGATGCTCTTCCACGACCGCGACAAGATGGTGCGGCTCTTCTGCCTGCGAACCGCCCTGCGCGACAATCTGCCGCAGATCGGCGAGTTTCTGCGTGAAGGTCTGCGCGACGAGCGCCCGGAGATCGTCGCGGCCGCGTTGAAAGGCGTCAGGCGCGCCGCCGATTCCGAACTGGTCGGCATGGCGCTGACCTACCTCGAGTCGCCGAACACGATGCTCAGAGCCGAGGCCCTGGCCTCGCTCGAGGGGAAGTCGAGTCCGCCCGTCCGCAACGCCCTATGCGAATTTCTGCGCCGCGAAGACGACACGAACCTGCTCGCCACGGCGATCAGGATAGTCGGCACGTTCCGCTCCCCCGAATACATGCCCCTCCTCAAGGCGTTCCTGACGTACGAGGACGAGCGCGTGCGCGCCAACGCCGTCGAATCCCTCGGCCAGATCGACAACCCCGAGATCGTCGAGATCATGAAGGCCCTCTCGTCCGACCGCAACAACCGCGTGCGGGCCAATGCCATCCAGGCTCTCTGGGAACGGGGCATCAAGTTCGGCCTCAACACGCTTCCCGAGGAGCTCCGTTCGCCCAACGCCCGGAAACGCGCATCCGTCGCTTATATTCTCGGTGTCATCAAGGACGAGCGGTCGCTCGATCTTCTCATCGGTCTGCTCGGCGACATCTCGCCCACCGTCCGGAACCGGGCCGTGCTGAGTCTCGGCCTGATCGGATCGACGCGCGCCATCAGCCATCTGCTGAACGCCTGGAGCAAGGAAGAGGAGTCCAAGATCCGCGATTCGATCATCACGACCTGCCTCTCCATCAATCCCGAACTCACGATGTCCCGGCTTTCCGAACGATACGCCCAGGAAGAGGATTCCAGGCACCGGGCCACGCTGATCCGCTCTCTCGGCCTGATCAAGAACCCCCGCACCGTCTCTCTCCTCGCAAAAGCACTGAGAGACGCGGACGGCCGCGTCCGGTCGAACGCCGTCGAAGCGCTCGCGGCGCAGAGCGATCCCGAACTAATCGAGTTGATGTATCCGATGCTGAACGATTCGCATAATCGCGTCAGAAGCAGCGCGGCCGCCTCTCTCTGGAAACTCGGCGGCATGGGCGCCATCGTCACGCTCAAACAGATGCTGCGCTCCTCTCACAAGCAGATGCGCGCTTCCGCCGCGTGGGCGCTCGGTGAAATCGGAGCCCTCCAGTTTTCGGACGTTCTCCAGGACTTGAGCAACGACGCCGATCCCGACGTGAGGAAGTGGGCTCTCAAGGCACTGGCAAAAGTAGCGAAAATCGCCTAGACTATCTGGCGGTGACTCGGCTATCGGAGGGGTTTCCATGAACCGCCATCGGTTTTTCTTCCTGTTTTTCCTTCTGACTTCGTTCGTCATGCTGGCGGCGTTTCCGCTCGCGGCACAGGACGCAAAAGAGCTCAATCGGCTGGGCATGACGGCGTTACGCAGCGGCAACTACGCCGAGGCCAAGGAGTATTTCCTGAAGGCCACGAAGCTGAATCCGACGTGGGCCGAGCCGTTTTACAACGCCGCGCTTCTCCAGAAAGCCGTCAACAAGCGGGAAGAGATGAGACCCCTGTTGAAGAAGGCCCTCCATCTGGAGCCCTCCAACCAAACATATAGAGAAGAATATACAAAGTTCCTCAAAGCGGACATGCGCACCGCGAAATCAGCCGGCCTGGCGGCGAACGTCGCGGCCATTCGCGAGGAGATCGTCACCGTCGATCCGTCGGAAGTCGGTCTTGGCGCCGATATCGTCGATGAACTGATCGAGGCCGGAAATGCCGAAAAGGCGAAGAAACTGGCCCTTCAACTGCTCGAGAGCAACAAATCTGAACTCCCTGAATACCGTTCCGAAGGGATCGGCCGCCTGTATTACGCCCTCGGGAAAATGGAGCGGACAGCGGGCAACATGGCGAAGGCCCGCGAATACGCCGAGAAATCGACGCGGTATCCCCTTCCCAACCCCGATCAGGGCAGGGATCTCCTCGCCGACCTGAAGAAGTCCCAGCAGGAGACGATCGAAGGCTACATCAAGCTTGGCCGTTCCTATGCCGAAAAAGGCGATACCGCGAAGGCCGTCGAAGAGTTTCGGAACGCCCTTGCCATCGATGCCACGAACGAAACCGCGCAGAACGAGATCGATGCGCTTCAGTCCAGGGAGGAATCGCGGGACTTGCTGGCGGACGCGCTCAGGCTCAGCGCGGATGAGAAATGGCTCGAGGCGCGAGATTTGCTCGAGCGGGTAGTCGCCGCACAACCGAAGCATGCCGAGGCACGCAGACTGCTCGCCAAAGCCACCGCCTACGAGACGGAACTGATGAAAAAGCTCGGCCGGACCGACCGGCTGCCGCGCAGCACCGAGGAACGGGCCTCGCTGACCGAGAATTACATCATGATGGGAACCCGCTTCGCCGGCGCCAGCAACAATCAGGATGCAAAGCAGGCCTTCGAACGCGCCCTCGCAATCATCGCCCTCGATTCCAAGCTCGAAAAGTTGCGGACGGCCGTGAACGCCGAAATGGCGAAGATCGGAGCGATCGACACGCGGGCGCAAACCTGGGACAAAGCGAAAGAGCACTACAAGAGCGGTGAATACGAAGAGTGCATCACATGCCTGGAATCGCTTCCGGCCGATTACGAGGTCGATCTTCCCAGCTTCCTCGCCTACTGCTACTGGAAAACCGGGGACACCGAGAAGGCAAAGAAATTCGCCAGTCTGCAACTGGTCAAGCAACCCGACAACAACCGCGCCAAGTTCGTTCTTGGCAATATTTTCGTCGCCGCGGGGGACAACGCCGCCGCCTACAAGATCCTCAAGGAAGTGAAGGATTCCGATCCCGAGTATCCCGGCATCGATGATGTGTTCTACAAAGCCGGCGCATTCAAATGGGGGGTCCTCGCTCTTCCGGCCGTGGCCATTCTGATCCTCTGCTGGATCGGCTGGATCATCTTCCACAATCTGCCCGAACACAACAAGAACGCGGCGATCAAGCGCGCGCACCAACCTGAACAAGGGCCTGTACAAGGAGTGCCTGGACGAGCTGACCGGGGTCCGCCGGTTGCCGAACCTCGACGCCTACGACGGCATGGTCATTTCGCGCATCGCCGCGCAGGCGTATCTCAAGACCGGCGCCTACGACAGGGCGATCGGCGAGTGCAAGCACCTGATCTCGATCAACACCCAGGACGCGGAAGCCCATCAGTGGCTCGGATTCGCCTATCTCGGCCGCAGGATGCTGACGCCGGAGAGCCTGCCCGAACTTCTGAACCTGTACAAGACCGAGCAGCGGAATATCGCCCTCATTTCCCTTCTCGGCCAGCATTACACGGCCCAGAAGACCATCAGCAGCGACGGCATCGAAATTCTCGAGAAGTGGCTCGAGCTCGAACCGACGAACCCCGAAGTCCTCAAGCCTCTCGGCAGATACTATCTCCAGAAGGGACGAGTGGACGACAAGTCCATGCTCGTCTTCCAGCGCATGATGGAGTTCGCGAAGCCGGAACCGGAATTTCTGCTCGGCGTGGCCAAGCTGCACCTGCGGCAGAAGCAGTTCGAGGAGAGTCTGCGCCTCTGCGAGCAGGTCATCCGCATGGATGTGAACAACGAAATGGTGCATGGGGTTCTGCGCGACTGTTACACCAAGATGGAAAAGCTCAACGAGCTTCTCGATATCTACCGCGCCTATCTCGCGGAAAACCCCTACAACGTCGCGTTCCAGAAGGGCCTCACCGAGGCGATGAACGTCGCCCAGCGGACCGGCGTCATGATCGGCCCCGCCCCGACGGTGGAGGTTCCCACGGAAACCTTTTCGCAGACCGGGTCACCGGTGCCCCAAGCCGCCGCTTCGGCGGACGGCATCGTCTGCCCGCACTGCGGCGCCGCGAACAGCAAAGCGGATTACTATTGCCAGCAGTGCGGCAAGAGCATCGTCTGACCGGCGGATGAACGACAGAAGCCTTCGCCCGCTACGCGCGTTTTTCGTCATCGCGACATTCCTGGTCGCGGCGACGGCGTTCGGTGCGGCGACGGCCGACTACACGACCCTCAAGAAATATATATCCGCTCGTATGCTTTCCGAAGCGTATTTCGAGTTGATGCGGTGCGAGCTGCAGAACAAGGACGAGGACCCCAAGCTCACGAAACTCCGGAAGGATCTGCTGAAGCCAGTTCGTGACGAAGCGGGCAAGCGCGCCAAGATCACCCCCGACGATCCGAAGGTCAGAATTATTCTTGGAGATATAGAATTTCACGAGGGGCGATACGACGCCGCCGTCCAGCACCTCACGAAAGCGCTCGACAGGGACGCCGGCGCGCTCGGCCACTACACCCTGGCCAAGATCTTCTTCGCCAAAGGGAAGATGGCCCAGAGCTTCGGCCAGATGGAAAAAGCGCTCCAGATCGACCCCTCGTCCGAAGTCCTCTTCGACGACTTCCAGTTTTTGTATAACGCAAAGAATTACGGTCTGGCCTCGGCGAAACGCCTGACCGGCAAAGCAGGCTTTCCCCGACGGGCGACGCCGGTCGCGGCAGAGAGCGCCGCTCCCGCCCTTCCCGACAACCCCTTTGAAAACGATCCGACCGCGCCGCCGGACGTTCCCCTGCCGCCGGAGCCTCAGCCGGAACCCGATCTGCTCCAGACAGCTGGTGTTCCGACGCCGCCCGTCAAACCGGGAAAGCAGCCCCTCCCCGACGAACCCGAATTTCCTGGCCCCGACGAACCGGATTTCCCCGCAAGTTCCGAAGCGCAGCTTCCCGGTGAGCCGCCGCCCGTGATAACGATCGCCACCGCACCGGAAGTCGCGAGCGAAGATCCGGAACGCAAGAAGATGAAGGATGCCGACTACTGGTTCGACCAGGCGAAGCAGAAGTTCTCCGACGGAAAATATGAAGAAGCGGAAACCACGCTCAAGAAGGCCGTGGCCATGTTTTCGGGCTTGCCGGGGCGCGAGGAGCTTCAGACGAAGATCGACGCGAAGAAAGAGCTCGACAGGCGGTACAAGACGGCTGTCGGCCTGTATCAGAGCGAGAAATACGATGTCGCTCTGCCGGACATTCTGAAGGCATACGAAGAGGAGCCGGACAAATACGCCGAAGCCGTCTTCTACCTCGGCAAAATCTACGTTCTCGGCTCGCATCGCGACCTGCGAAAAGCCCGGGAGTATTTCGAAAAGTTCCAGAACCTCCCGAATTGCGCCCCGGAGCTCAAGCGAGACGTAGACTGGGTCATGATCGGCATTCTGACCGATGACCAACAGTATGAAGAAGCCTACCGCCGCTTCAACGAGTTCGTCGAGCGCGAGCGGGAGTATGCCGAGAATCAGAGCACATACACGAAACTCCGCTGGACGCTCTTCTATCAGAACCATACGACCGAATTCTGGGCGGGCCTCGGCATCTTCGCCGCGGCCTTCGTCTTCGTCTTCATCCTGATGATCGCCCCGGCCCTCAATCTCTTCATCTTCGATCCCGTGAAGAAGGCCACGGCGGCTCTCGATGCTGGCCAGACCGAGAAGGCCGTGCGCATCGCCGACGAAGCGCTCAGACAGCGCAACATTCCGATCCAGACGCTGCGCCAGTTGCTCGAAATCAGCGTCCAGGGCCACTATACTCTGAAGAATTACTTCAAGTGTCAGGAAAACGCCAGGCATCTTCTCCAGGAGTTCGCCGACAACCCCATCGGCTGGAAATATCTCGCCAAATCCTATCTCGAAACGAACGCCTCCTCCGACGAGGCGATCACATTGTATGAAACCCAGTATAAAAACGACCCCGGCCGGACCGAGTTCCTGCCCATCCTATGCAAGTATTACGCCTCCCAGAAACAGTATACGGCCGATGGGATGGAGATCATGTATGCCTTCTACCAGCTCCAGCCCACCAATCGTGACAACGTGAAGGCTCTCGCCGAGGCATATGTCCAGAGCAAGCGTATGGGAGACGAAGTCGTCACGATCCTCCAGGAAGCCGTGAAGATCAGCCCGGACAACGACGGATACCGGGAACTGCTGGCCCGCAACTACTCGAAGAAAGCCATGTATGCGGAAGCCGCCCGGGAGTGTCTGCAGGTCCTTTCGAAGAACATCAACAACATGGGCATTCACGTCGTCTATACGACCTGCATGAAGAAAATGAACATGCTCGACGAGGCCGTCCTGCAGTATGAGGAGTTTTTGCGACGGCATCCCGGGAATCCCCAGCTGACCGAAATCGTCACGGGCCTTCGCAAGGAACTCGAGCAGGCGACGCGATCCCCTGACACCCTGAGTGGGGTCGACGAGCTGTCCCCCTTCAGCGACGAGATGATCGCTCCCGAATTCCCCTCTCTGCCGGCTGAACCGGTTCTTCCGGCAATTCCCTCCGAATCCGAAATCAGGAACTTCGTTGAACCGCCTCCCGAGGGCTTCGACGTATCAGACGCCTCGACGCCGCTTCCCGATTTCCTGAAGCTGGGCGGCCAGGAAGCCGCATCCGATGTTGGAGCCGCCCACATTCCGCCGTCTCCCCCCTTCCCTCCGTCCAACGAATCGGGGTTCCCGGCCGGAATTCCGGAAGACACGACTCCGGAGGCCGGTTCCAATGCCGAAGTTCCATCCATCGCGGATTTCATCGGCGAGATCCGGATTCCGAAGGCACAGGAGCCGGGCATGAAGTCCGTCGACGATATCCTGTCGATGCCGACGCTCGATCCATTCGCCGCCCAGGGCCTCGATGGGGCCGACCTCCAGGACGATCTCGGCCTGGCCCCCCCGGAAGAACCGACGCCGCCCCCGGCGGCGGTTTCGAAACAGGCGACCGGCGAGGGGTTCGCGAAGGAGCTGGAGGAAGCGCGGCAGAAAGCTTCCCAGAAGAAGTGGGATGACGTCGTCACGATTCTCGTTCCCGTTTTCGCGTCCAGACGGTCTCAGGATATCGGTCTGCTGCTCGCCGATGCCTATGTTCACCTGAAAAAAACCTCTCTCGCCCGCGAGATCGTCGAGACCCTCGAATTCGACCGGGAGCTGATGCCGGATACGCTCAAGGACCAGCTGTACCGGCTCGGCGTCGCCCTTGAAAATTCCGGAGACATCGACGGCGCGCTTTTTATATACGATATGATATGCAATGTCGACATCAATTTCCGCGACACCTTCGACCGATCGGACAAACTGTATGCCGCGCTCAAGAAAGGCAAATGACCCGTTACGGGAAGCGGTATTCCAGCCGACAAGGGAATCTGTAGCAGTTCAAGCCAGAGCAAGGAACGATCTATGACAAGCCTGTTGAGCACGTTGTCGGCCTGGGCCGGCGCGTTTTTCGGATTCGGTGTTCTCGTGCTTCTGCATGAATGGGGGCATTTTCTTGCCCTGCGCCGGTGCGGCAGGCCGGTCTTCGCCTTTTCCGTCGGGTTCGGGTCGCCCATCGCCCGGTGGAAGCGCGGTGAAACGGAGTACAGGCTCGGCTGGATCCCCCTCGGCGGCTATGTCATGCCGGTCGATCCCGACGAGCTGGACCGCAGGGAAGCCGCGGGCGAACCCCTCCTGCCGGATGATCCTCCGCGCGTGCAGGCAATCGTCGCCGCCGCCGGGCCGGTCGCGAATCTGGTGCTCGCCGCCGTTCTGTTCGCGATCGTCTTCCATCTCTGGGGCGACCCCGTCCCGATTCCAGTCGTAGACTCGGTAGTCAAGGGAAGCGCCGGTGCGGCCGCGGGGCTGCGCAGCGGAGATTCCATCGTCAGCGCCGCAGGGCGTCCCGTATCCGACTGGCCTGGCCTGCTGTCGATCATCCAGGATAATGGTGACCGACCGATGCCGTTCGCGGTCAGGCGTGGGGAGGAAACGGTTCTGCTGCGGTGCGCGCCCCGCCGGGAAGGGGAACGGTTCGTGATCGGCGTCAGGCCCAGATTTGCAGCCGAGGGGCCGAGAAGCCTCGGAGCCGCGATCGTTTCAGGCATCACGCGCACCGCTCAGGAGACGATCGGCGTCGGAATCGCCTTTTCGCGGCTTCTGTCGATGCGGGGCGCCGGCCAGGTCGGCGGACCGATCGCGATTCTCGACCAGGTTTCCCAGGCGGCCCAAAGCGGCTGGTTCGGTTTCCTGACCCTGCTCGCGATCCTCAGCGTGAATCTGGCGGTGTTCAACCTGCTGCCTGTCCCGCCCCTCGACGGTCTGAAGCTGCTTCTGGCCGCGTGGCACGCCGTCGTCGGCCGGCCGCTTCGGGAGCAGGTCCTGATGCCGGTGTACCAGTGGGGGACCATCGGACTGGCCCTGCTGTTCCTGCTGGTCACGATAAAGGACATCGGGTCCTTGCTGATGTAACCCCTCCTGCCGATAAGGGTAGCGATGATCCCGAAAACGCAGTTCCTGCGGCTGTCATTGTTCGTTCTGCTTCTGCTCTGCCTTGGAATCACCCGGGCACAGGCGGTGAGAGACCCGATCCTGCTCGTCGACCAGCCCGGCAAAACGATGCCGGTGGGCGCTTTCGGCCCGACGTTCAAGTTCAAGCGCACATCGGGCCCCGAAGGATTCGGCGGCGAGATGGTCGTGTGGGGCGCCCGGGGCTTCGGCGGCCGACTCGATGATCCGAAGCTGGGCCTCATGGCCCAGGCCGGCACCCTGACCGGAACCAGTCTCACCCTCAACCTGCGCATGGGCGGCTTCACGGTCGAAGACCATTTCCTGAAGGACACGCGACTGAAATGGCGGGTGGGCCTCGGGGGCGGCACCTTCGAACTCAAATCCCGGGCCAGCTCGCGCATCGTCAACGACGGCAGTTTTGCCTTCGCCGAACCAATGCTCGTCGGCGTGATCCCAATGACCCGTCATATCGTTCTCGAGATCGGCGCAGGCTACACCTTCTGCGGTGTCGAAGGCGTCAGGCTCGAAGGTCTCTTCATCCAGACAGACCTCCTGCTCGGCCGCTTTTAGCGCCTCGCTTCCCGTCGATTCAAATACGAAAACCGCTTCACCACGGAAGCACAGAAACACAGAGCTGAAAGACAGCTTTTTTCTGTGTCTCCGTGGCTGGTATATTTAAATTCGAACCATTCACCGCGGAGATACTCCGTTGAAATATCCCTCGGATTCAGGACCGTATCCGCAGATGGAGGGCAGATGAACGCAGATAGGAA
>MWAR01000608.1 GCA_002068715.1 bacterium ADurb.Bin374 | reverse complement strand
CCGGCTCGGTCCGCCTCGGCGGCCGGGAGGTGAAAGAGCTTCACAGATGCGAGATCGCACGGCAGCTGGCGCTCGTTCCCCAGCGCCACGAGCCGGTTTTCCCCTATCTCACCCGGGAGTTCATCCTGATGGGGCGCCACCCGCATCTGAGCCTGTTCTCCAGGCCGGGTGCCGACGACATGGCACGGGTGGAAACCGCCGCCGAGGAGATCGGCATCACGCATCTCCTCGACCGGCCCTACAACAATCTTTCCGGCGGCGAACTCCAACTGGTCCTTCTGGCCAGGGCGCTGACCCAGGATTCTCCCGTCCTCATGCTGGACGAACCGAACTCCCATCTCGATTTCCGCAACCGGTTCCGGGTGCTCGATCTCGTCTGCTGCCTGTCGATCCAGAAGAAGCTCACGGTGCTGATGACGCTGCACGATCCGAACGACGTGATGCAGTTCGCCGACCGGGTTCTCGTCATCGGCAACGGTACGATTCTGGCGGACGGGACACCGGAGAGCACGCTCACCCCAGATCTATTGCAATGCGTATATGACGTGCCCGTCACCACGCTTCAAACGACGGAAGGCACCGTCCTGTTCAGACCATCGAGGAGTGATTCGCACCATGAAGCCTGCGCTCTCGTTTCCAACCATTGACTGGGAAGCCATCTACAATCATCCCTGGCAGCAGAATACCAACACGCCTGCGGAAAAGAATCAGCGGGAGTTCTGGAACGGCAGATCGGGCGATTTCGCCCGCAAAGCCCATCACCCCGATCAGCGGCGTCTCGCCGAGAGCCTGCTCGACCGGTTTTCCTGGCAGCCGAACGAGCGCGTTCTCGACGTGGGGGCAGGCCCCGGCACGTTCGCCATTCCGCTGTCACGCCGGGTCGCCCACGTCACGGCGTTCGATCTTTCCGGTTCGATGCTCGAAGAGCTACACCGCCAGGCCGTCGAAGAAGGAAAGCAGAACATCGACACCCGCGTGGGGCGGTGGCTGTCGGACGATCTCGGAAACGTTACCGGATATGACACCGTGATCTGCTTCAACGCCCTTGGCGTTGCAGCGTTGCGCGAAGACGGCATCTGCGATATGGGAACGGCGATCGACCGGCTGCGCGATTCGGCCCGGCGCGGCATGGTGCTAGTTCCCCACGCGGATTACCCGGCCGATCCCCCGATGCGGAAGGCGCTCGATCTGCCCGAGACCACGTTTCGGCGCGAACGCATCGCCTACCTGTATCACATCATGATCAGGCACGGCCTTCTGCCCAACCTCGAGATTCTCCCTCGGCCGTTCTTCTGGACGTTCCAGGCCCTCGAAGAAGGCGTCCAGGTGCTCGGGAACCGGCTCGGCATCACCGAAGACCGCGACCGCATGGCGCGACTGGCCGACCATCTGTCGAATCGGCTGATGAAGAGCGACGACGCGTTCATCCTTCAGTATCCGGTTCCGCAGGCGCTCTTCACCTGGGAACGGGACCCGGCCTGACCATGCCCAAAGCGCGCCCGACACCCACGCCCGTGCAGCCGGCCTTTCGTCTGTGCGTTCGCTGTCTATGCCTGCGGAACGGGCGACTGCTGCTGATAAGGCATGTATCGCAGGCCACGGGCCGCGACTTCTGGGCCCTGCCCGGCGGTCTCGTCGAGAAGGGTGAATCGCTCGTCGACGCCGCACAGCGCGAACTGGCGGAAGAAACGGGTCTGCACGGCACGCCGACCAGCATCGCGGCAATACAAGAGTTTCCAGAGAATGCTCTTCTCGAAGTCGTCATCGTGTTTTCGAAGCTGAAAGGCACAGCCCGTCTCGGATATGATCCCGAACAGCCTCCCGATCAACCGAAACGGATGAGAGAGCTGCGCTGGTTTCCGCGAACGGCGCTTCCGCCCGTCAAGCCCGTGTCGCTGATTAAACGCATCGCCGCGGCCGGCAGCGTCGATCGCATCGCGCTGCCACACCTATTGTCGTGCGATTGAGCCGCCGGGGGCGGGTTCAGCAGGCGCTCCCGAGGCGGACGATCCGCGGGGCATCCGTCGGAAATCGCTCGAGGAATTCCGAAAGGCAGGATTCCCTGATGACGGCGAGCGTCGGCTGACGCCCGGCCAGAAGTCGCCGTAAAAGCGGGGCAAATCCCTCTCCCGCAAGTTCGATCGGGCCGACCTCGTCGAGGATCATCGGGCCTTGCCGGGCGGCAAGAACCGCGTCGACGGCCTTCTCCACGAAGCAAAATCCTTCCCGGCGCATCCGGAAGGGGCCGACGGCAAGCCAGGTCTGCCAGCCACCCGGCTCCTCTCCGGCCACCCTCGCCCACGGGCAACTCTCGCCAGTGGAAAGGCACTCCAGGTCATATCCGATCAGTCTTGAATCGACGAACTTCTTCGCGGAAAGGACGCCGTCGCCCCACCGCCAAGTCTGGTACCACCGGCGCAGGAACGTGGTTTTGCCCGAGTCGATCGGGCCAACGAGTAGGGTCAGCAGCGGCCAGGAGCGCTGATCCCGTCCTTCCGGAGGAACCAGCTCCCGCGCGGTTATGACCGTCATGGTCGCCTATCAGTTCCCGTCGATGCCGACCAGGACGCTGGAAGATCTGCCTGTTTCCTCTGGAACTCCTGTCGTTTGAACGCGACTTTCTGGCCGGTGGTGAAGATCTTGCCGTTTTCGGCACCCCGGATGAGACGCATGGCTCGTTCGCGATCCTTGACGACGAAGCCAGAAAGATCGGCGACCCCATACTCGAAAAGCACCGGGGCAAGCGTCGTCGCCGGGCCCACGATCGTCACTTTTTTCGCCCCTTTCGAGAGTTCCAGAAGCCGAGGCATGGTCTTGTCAACGAGAGCGGCGCTTCTGATGAATACATACTCGCTTTCCGGAAGCAGATACTCCGCCGCCGTGGCCGGGTAATCGTCATCCAGCGGAATCTCGCCCGCGATGATGCGCAGGTCGCACACCGGCTCGAACAGCGTTTCGAGATAGGGAAAATGCCCGACGACGGTCACCTTTTTTCCCCGGACCTCGTTCTGCGACATGATGAACGGGTCGTAGACCCTGTCTTCCACGTGTTTCGAGTCACCGATCGTCACACCTGCCGCTTTTGCCACGTCGGGATTGTTGTAGTAGGCGTTGATCGCGGCAAGACCGATGGAAGCCTCGGGGAAGTTCCACGACCTGATGCAGGCCGCAACCTCTCGCAGCGGGGCTCCTTCGAGGTTCTTCAGCGACAGCGGAGCGCGCCAGGAGTTCGGGAGGAACTCGCCCATTCCAAGGCCGATTCCGCTTCTGACATAGGCGTAGTCGCATCCGCGAACAATTTCCTCGGCCCGCCAGTTTTCGGGAATGCCCTCGATCAGGTCGTCGTATAGTTTCCACATATGGCTATTCTATACCTTCCATTATATGTTTTCCGATGATCTGCCCGTCTCTGAGGCTGTGTCGCAGCCGGTACAGGATTGCATCGAGTTTTTCGATGGTTCCGAGGCATTCTCTTTCATCCCCGGATGTTTCGATGACCCTGCTGATGCCACCGTTTTTGATGACGATCCGCTTCTGCGCGCTCAGCGCCAGCAGGGGGTCGTGGGTTGCGAGAAAGACGATCTTTTCCTTCCTCGCGAGAAGCTCGACGGCGCGCCGTCGGTCGATGCCGGCGTTTTCGATCTCGTCGATCAGGACGATGGGGGAACAGCTCATATATGCGGTATCCGCGATCATGAGGGCCCGCGACTGGCCCCCACTCAGCTGGGTCACCTTCGTTTCACGGGTGAACCGCTCCCCGGCGAGGTTCGTGGCGCACTCGAAGCATTGCGAGAC
>MWAR01000607.1 GCA_002068715.1 bacterium ADurb.Bin374 | reverse complement strand
GTCGAGTAGAGCCCCAAACCTGAAGGCTCGCATCACCCGCAGGGGGTCTTCGGTGAACGCCGTCGGAGCGCACATCTTCAGCCGCTTTTCCCCGAGATGCCGTGCGCCACCTAGCGGGTCGAACACCGGCAGGACGCCGTCGAGCAGGGGCCACGTGACGCGGACGGCGATCGCATTGATCGTGAAGTCGCGGCCGCGCAAGTCTCCCTCGATGTCGGTTGCACGGAAGCGCGCGATATCGACGGTGAACGATTTTCCATCGAACGTCCGCACGATGCGGGCGACTTCGTGATCCTCGTCGAGCATGACGAAACCGCTTTTCTTGTTTCGTGCATAGGCATTCGCCTGGTCGACAAACGGCACCGAAACGGCGAGATCGCAGTCGGCAATATCGGTGACTCCGAGGATCAGATCTCGTACCGCGCCGCCCACGAGCCAAATTTCTGCGCCGGGAGCGTTTTTCAGCTCGTACAAAACCTCCCGCAGGAGGCCGAGGGCCGTCTGCGGGAGGGTTACGGTCTGTACGTCGGAACTCACGTCACGGACGCCGCTTGAAGAAGTTGATGTCCGGCTTGCGCGCCGCGAGCGCCTCGTCGAGGCGGGTCACCGGCGTGTTATAGGGTGCCCCCTTGACCTTCTCGGGGTCGCTCATCGCTTCGTCGGCGATCTTCTCCATGGCGGTGATGAACTCGTCCATCGTCTGCTTGCTCTCGGTCTCGGTCGGCTCGATCATGATCGCTTCCTCGACGATGAGCGGGAAGTAGACGGTCGGCGCATGGTATCCGTAGTCGAGCAGGCGCTTGGCGATATCGAGCGTCTTGACGCCCTTCTCGGCAAACGGCTTGCCCGTCAGCACGAACTCATGCTTGCAGGTGCGGTCGTAGGCCAGCTTGAATCGTTTCTGGAGGCGACGCATCATGTAGTTCGCGTTCAGAACGGCATAGGAACTCGCGTCCTTCAGGCCTTCCGCTCCGAGCGTGAGAATGTAGGCATACGCCCGCACCAGGACGCCGAAGCTGCCCAGGAACGTGCGCACCGGGCCGATCGAGTCTGCATGCTTGTCCGAAATCTTGAACTTCTTCCCGTCGAAGAGAACGCGGGGGCTCGGCAGGAAGCCGGCAAGATGAGCCTTCACGCCGACCGGTCCGGCACCGGGGCCGCCGCCGCCGTGCGGTGTCGAGAAGGTCTTGTGCAGGTTCACGTGGACGATGTCGAAGCCCATGTCTCCGGGCCGCGACCAGCCCATGATGGCGTTCAGATTGGCGCCGTCGTAATAGAGCAGGCCATCCACACCATGCACTATCTTTGCGATCTCGGCGAGGTTCTCGTCGAACAGACCGAGCGTGTTCGGGTTCGTCAGCATCAGACCGGCGACATCGGGCGTGGTCTTGGCCCGCAGATCGTCGAGGTCGATGCCGCCGCGTTCCGAAGTTTTGACGTTGACGACCTCGAAGCCGAGCATCGCCGCCGAGGCCGGGTTCGTGCCGTGACCCGCGTCGGGGATGAGAATCTTCGTCTTGGTCTTCGCGTTCTTCTTCTTGCGGTGATACGCCTTGATGATGAGCAGGCCGGTCAGCTCGCCGTGCGCGCCGGCCGCCGGCTGCAAGGTGAAGGCGTCCATGCCACAGATCTCGCCCAGTGCCAGCTCGAGCCGATGAAGCAGTTCGAGGGCGCCCTGGATCGTCTCCTCGGGCTGGTAGGGATGCAGGTCGGCAAGCCCTGGAAGCCGGCAGACATCCTCGTTCACCTTCGGGTTGTATTTCATCGTGCAGGAACCAAGCGGGTAGAAACCCACATCGACCGCGTGATTCAGCCGCGACAGGCGTGTGAAGTGGCGCACCACGTCTATTTCCGACAACGAGGGGAGGGGAAGCTCCTTCCGGAGCATCTTCGCGGGAATGTGGTCCGTCGGATCGATCTCGGGAACATCGAGTTTCGGAAGTGTATAACCACGCCGTCCGTCAACGGACAGTTCGAACATCAGGGGTTCCGTCATTTCGTCAGCCCTCCGAGCAGTTCGCAGAAGAAATCTAGTTCCTCAGCCGTGCGCTTTTCGGTGACGGCCACGAGCAGATGGTCTTTCAGGTTCGGATACCAGCGTTCGAGCAGAACGCCGCCGAGCACGCCCTGTTTCACCATCTTGCCGAGCAGCTTCTTCGCGTTCGGCACCTTGATCACGAACTCGTGCAGGAACGGGGCCGCAAACGGGAAGGAAACGGCCGGCACCTTCGCGGCAAGTTCCTTCTTGAGGTGATGCGCCTTCTGGAACCCCTGGTTCGCGACATCACGGATGCCCTCGCGACCGAGGAGACTCATGTAGATCGTCGCGTTCAGGGCCATCAGCGCCTGGTTCGAGCAGATATTGCTGCCGGCCTTCTCACGCCTGATGTGCTGTTCGCGCGCCTGGAGGGTCAGGACGAAGCCACGGCGGCCGCTCTTGTCGCAGGTCGCGCCGGTGATGCGGCCCGGCACCTTGCGGAGCAAAGCTTCCTTGCAGGCCATGAAGCCGAGCGACGGACCGCCGAAGCTCATCGGGATGCCGAGCGACTGACCTTCGCCGCAGACGATGTCCGCGCCGAGATCGCCGGGAGCCGTAAGCATACCGAGCGCTATAGGATCAGCCGTGACGATGAGCAGTGCACCGGCATTGTGCGCCATGTTCGCGAGCGCCTCGAGGTCCTCGACCGAGCCGAAGAAGTTCGGATACCCGGCGACGATTGCGGCCGTCGAGTCGTCGACCATCTCGGACAGCTTCGCGAGATCGGTGACGCCGTCTTCGGACGGGGCGGACACGAGCTCGATGCCCATCTGCGTGTTGATCGTCTTCGCGACGCGGCGGTACTCGGGGTGGACCGTCTCGGGAAGGATCACGCGGCTCCGGCCCGTCTGGGCCTTCGCCATGTTGATCGCCTCGACGAGGGCGGTGCCGGCTTCGTACATCGAGGCGTTCGACACGTCCATGCCCGTCAGGCCGCAGATCAGGCTCTGGTACTCGTAGATCGCCTGGAGGGTTCCCTGCGAGATCTCGGCCTGGTAGGGCGTGTAGGCGGTGAAGAAGTCGCCGCGCAGCAGCAGATGATTTATAGCAGCAGGAATATAGTGATCGTAGATCCCGGCGCCGAGGAAGCTGAGCATCTCGGTGGTGCCGTAATTCCCGCCCGCCATCTCGTACATCTCGTCGACCGTCTCGGACTCGCTCAAGCCGGCCGGCAGGTTGAGCGGTCGGTTGAGGCGGAGCTCGGCCGGTATTTCCGCGAACAGGTCATCGATGCTCTTGACGCCGATCGCCTCGAGCATCGCTTTGACCTCCGCCTGGGTGTGAGGCAGATAGCTACCCATGTTTCCGGATTCTCCTGAAGACCTGAGTCTTTCTCGTCAGCAGTTCGTGGTCCGCGGCCCGGTCAGTGGCCGCAGGTCTCGCAATGTTTCTCGTAGGCGGCCGCGTCGATCATTTCATTGGCCTCGGCCGGATTGCTCAGCTCGATCTCGAGGATCCAGCCCTTGCCGTAGGGGTCGTTGTTGACGTGCGCGGGGTCGGCGTCGAGTTCGTCGTTCTTCCTGACGACCTTGCCGCTGAGGGGTGCGAAGATGTCGGAGACGGTCTTGACCGACTCGACGACCCCGAAGGTCTTGCCCTTCTCGAGCTTGGTGCCCACGTGCGGCATGTCGACGAACACGACGTCGCCGAGCTGATGCGCGGCATACTCGGTGATGCCGATGACGGCGATCTTGCCTTCGATTCTCGCCCACTCGTGTTCCTTGGTGTACTTCAGGTTTGGAGGATTCATGTCTCTGCTCCTGTTTGATAATATTCTACTACAAATTTTATGAACACCGGCGGAAAGCGGCAGCCCGCCGCCGGAATTCTACCACAACCTTCACGCTTCCGCTTCTCACAAGGCAAGCGGTCCAATCAGAAAGAACGTTTTACCGCAGAGACACAGAGGCACAGAGTTCTGAAGATATTTTTTCTCTGTGTCTCTGTGACTCTGTGGTGAATTCGTTTTACGCTCACAGGCGGTAGTAGGGGAAGCGGTCACAGATTTTCTGGACCTTGGCGCGGACGTCTTTCAGGTTCGCCTCGTCTTCCGGCTTCGTCAGGACCTGGTCGATCAGGGCCGCGATATCCGTCATGACCTCGGGGGTCATGCCGCGGGTCGTGACGGCGGGCGTGCCGATGCGGACGCCGGAGGTCACGAAAGGCGACTGCGGATCGTTCGGGATCGTGTTTTTGTTCACGGTGATGCCGGCGATGTCGAGGGCCTTCTCGGCCAGTTTTCCGGTCACGTTCTTGTTCCGGACGTCGACCAGCATCAGGTGGTTGTCGGTGCCGCCCGAGACAAGCCTGAAGCCATGTGCCTGGAGTCCCTTCGCGAGCGCCTGGGCGTTGTCGAGGATCTTCTGCTGGTAGACCTTGAACGACGGTTCGAGGGCTTCCTGGAACGAGACGGCCTTGGCCGCCACCGCGTGCATGAGCGGACCGCCCTGAAGGCCGGGGAAGATCGACTTGTCGAGCGCCTTCGCCCACTTCTCTCTGCACAGCACCATGCCGCCGCGCGGACCGCGCAGCGTCTTGTGCGTCGTGGTGGTCACGAAATCGGCGTAGGGAACCGGGCTCGGATGCAGTCCGGCGGCGACGAGGCCGGCGATGTGGGCCATATCGACGCACAGCACCGCATCGACCTTGTCGCAGATCGCGCGGAACTTCGCGAAATCGATGACGCGCGGATACGCCGAGGCGCCCGCCATGATCATCTTCGGCTTGTGCTGCAGCGCCAGCTTCTCGAGCGCGTCGTAGTCGATCGTCTCGCTCTTGTCGTCGACGCCGTAGGGGACGACGTTGTAGATCAGGCCGCTGAAGTTGACCGGGCTGCCGTGCGTGAGGTGGCCGCCGTTCTGGAGGTTCATGCCCAGGTAGGTCTCGCCCGGCTTCATGACGGTCAGATACACCGCCATGTTGGCCTGGCTGCCAGAGTGGGGCTGCACGTTGGCGTGCTCGGCCCCGAACAGCTTGCAGGCGCGTTCGCGGGCCAGGTTTTCGGCCTCGTCGACGACCTCGCAGCCGCCGTAATACCGCTTGCCCGGGTACCCCTCGGCATACTTGTTGGTCAGGACCGAGCCCAGGGCCTCGATGACGGCTTCCGACACGAAGTTCTCGGAGGCGATCAGCTCGATCTGGCTCATCTGGCGCCGGCGCTCCTTCCCGATGATCTCGTGGATCGCGGGATCGATCTTTTCAAGCAAACCCATATATATCTCCTTCTATTGGTGACTCACGCCTTTGGGCGCACGTAGAACGGCGTGGAGATGACGGTAGCTGGAACCGGCTTGCCGCGAACTTCGATGTCGAATTTCGAGCCTATCTCCTTCAGCGAGGGGGGCACGTAGGCAAGGCCGATGTTCTTCTTCATTGTGGGGGACATGGTGCCGGACGTGACTTCACCGACCTTTTTGCCCTTGTGCAGGACGGGATAGCCGTGGCGCGGCGCCGGGCCCTTTCCCATCTCGAAGCCGACCAGCGTCTTCTCGGTGCCCTTCTCCTTCTGCTTTCTGATGACGTCGCTGCCGTTGAATGCTCCCTTGCCGAGCTTCACGGTCCAGTCGAGGTTCGCCTCGATCGGGGTGGTGCCATCGTGGATGTCGTTGCCATACAGCATCAGCCGGGCTTCGAGGCGCAGCGTGTCGCGGGCGCCGAGGCCGATGGGCTTGATGCCGTAGGGTTTCCCGGCCTCCAGCAGGGCATCCCACATTTCGGCGCACTTGTCGGCGGGGAAATACAGCTCGAAGCCGTCCGGGCCCTGGATCGCGATCAAGCCGGTAATGTTCGAATGGTCTTCGAACTGTACGTCGCCGCTCAGCTGGGAGCTGATCCAGACGAGGTCCTTGTCCATGTTCGCGGCGTTCACGACCAGAAGGAACTTCTCGGGGTTCCACCGGTAGACGAGCAGGTCGTCGACGATCGAGCCGTCGGGCCGGCACATCGGCGTGTAGACGATCTGCCGGTCGGAGATGAATTCAACATCCTGACAGACGATGCGCTGGATGTTCGCCATCGCGTCGGGACCGGAGAGCCAGAATTCGCCCATGTGAAACAGGTCGAAAAGCCCGGCCTTGATGCGCACGGTCTCGTGCTCTTCGATGATCGACGTATACTGCACCGGCATATACCAGCCGCCGAAATCGATCATCCGCGCGCCAAGCGCCTCGTGAACGGAACACAACGGGGTCTTGTTCATCGTTCCCTCCTTGCGGGTTCAAAACAGGCCGGTGATCCGGCCCGCGTTATCCACATCGATTCGTTCCGCCGCGGGCGCTTTCGGCAACCCCGGCATCGTCATGATCTCCCCGGCCAGCGCGACTACGAAGCCCGCTCCCGAGGAAAGCCGAGCTTCTCTCACGGTCACCTTGAAGCCGCGCGGCCGGCCCAGCATCGACGGCACGTCGGTGAGTGAGTGCTGCGTCTTCGCCATGCAGACCGGCAGTTCGCCGCAGCCCATCTGCTCGAACTGGGCCAGCGCTTTCTTCGCCGGCTCGAGAATCTCGACCGCCGCCGCGCCGTAGCAGCTTCGGGCAATCACGTTGATCTTCTCGACCAGCGG
>MWAR01000606.1 GCA_002068715.1 bacterium ADurb.Bin374 | reverse complement strand
CACACGTGTGTTGGTCCAGATCGTCCGTGGAACCGTCGCCCAGCCGGAAATCGCCGTTTCCGAGCGCCTGAAGCGGCTGGCTGAGGTCCGTCATCCGGGAATCTGCGAGATCGTGCTTCAACAGACCGACCGGCGCGACGGGCGCCGGCTCATGGCCATGGAACTGCCTGCCGGACGGCCGCTGGACCAGGTCGGAGACATCTTCGCCAAGAACCACGATGCGCTCTCCCTCTTCATGCTGAATGTCCTCGAAGCGCTTTCCGCCATTCATGAGCGTGACGAAGTGCACGGCAATCTCCAGCCTGCGTTCATCATGATCGGAGAGAAAAACGAGCCGCGGATCGGCGGATTCCCGATGTATCCAGTCGCCATGATTTCCCGCGAAAAAGCCGGGGACGAAGGCATATACCTGGCTCCGGAACAATGGAAAGGCGGGCCTGTGACCGCCGCGAGCGACATCTACTCGGCCGGCCTCATCTTCTGGGAGCTGATCTTCGGCCGGCTTCCTTCAGGCCTGGCCGGTGCGAAGAACATCAGCCATTCGCGGCCCGGCCGGTCGACGGAAGATACGGTGTCCCTGCGTGCGCTGACGCCGCAGGACCCGCTGTTTCCCTTTCTCGAGCATCTGATGGGCATGACCAGGGGCGAGCCGGAAAACCGTCCGGCGCTGGCGCCTCTGCTTGCGTGCCTTCGCGACATCCGGGCGGCCTTCGAGCGTTCGGCCCCGAAGCTGGATCAGAAAGGGGACACCCGGCAGTGCCTCCTGCTCACGAAGGACGAAACTCTCGCCACGCTCGTCGGGCTGACGATGAAGGAGTTCGGCTTCCGGTTCCAGCGCGCCTGGAGCTATCGCGAGATCGCCCGCCTGTCGAACGCCGAGCCGACCGTCGCGTGGTTCATCGATCTCGACGGCTTCCAGGATTCCATGCCCGAGATCGCCACCCTGGGCATGAAAGAGGCGCCCGAGGTGAAGATCGTCTTTCTCGCAACCAGCTTCACGCGCGAGCTCGCCGAGGAGTGCATGGGCCAGCTGGCCAATGGCATCCTGGTGAAGCCGCTCAGCGTCCCCCGGCTCGTCCAGACCCTGAGCTCGCTCAACGAGGAGCCGGAGATCGTCGAAAACGAGTATCTGTTCCCCCTGCGGCCCGTTCCCGGCGATACCGGCGGGTCTGAACAGCAGGGAAACCCATACCATGTCCTGTTCTTCGAGTGCGGCGTGTGCAGGGAACGCTTCGGCACGCTTCAGCTCAAGCCCGGCGCGGTCGAATACCACACCGCGGACACCGATTTCTGCCCGGTCTGCAAGGAAGGCATCGTTCCGGAAACCTACGCCATCGTCGTCTGCCCGTCCTGCCTGTACGCGAACTTTGCCGGGCGCTTCCAGCGGGCGGCGTTTTTGCCGGAAACCATCGCGAGGTTCCTCGAGGAATCCAACCTGGAAGACCGCGTCAAAGCCTCTCACGACCTCGATTTCCAGAACGAGCGGACGCTGACCGAGGGCGTGCGCAGCTTCGATCTCGCGGCCCTCTGCGCGAAGGAACTCGAGCCGCTGGAATACGACCGCCTGGCCGCCGGCATCTACCTAAAGGCATCCTGGATGTGCCGCCGCCTGGGGAAGCCCCTGATGGAAACGGATTATCAGACCCGGGCCCTCGAGTGCATCATGCGCCTGTACCACCCGTATCTTCCGCTCAGCAAGCGGTTCACGAGCTGGGAATCGGTGCGCGAGAAGCTGAAGCCCGGCCAGGAGCTGCTCGGGGAGCGGGCGGTCGTGGTGAACGGCTTTCTGGGCGCCGAACTGTCAGCCCGCCTGGGGCTGGACGAACAGGCCGAGTTTTATTTCGACAAGGTGCTGGCTCTGCCCTTCCTGTCACGGTTTCCGCTGCTGGCCCGCCACATTCACGCCGCGCACCGGAAGTTCAGGAAGCGGCGGAAAGATCCGACGGAAAACGTTCTCTGACGCGGCTCACCGGTTGCTGATCGCACCCGAATGGAGCCGGCATTTGATCGACATGATGCCGTTCTTGGGGCATTCTCCGGGCATGTGGCCGCAGGGAAGCCGCCCGTCGCTTTTCGGCGGCTGTTTCGCCTGCGGCTGCTTCGGCGGTCGGATGACTATGGTCGCGGAATTCCGCGCAATGACGGTGCCCGGCGCGTTTGCGGCGAAGATCGAGACGCTGACCGAATAGCGGCCCGGGTTCCGATACGCATGGGAGGCGCTGTTCGAGGACGTTTTGCCGGTGATGGCGCCGTCTCCGAAATCCCAGCTGACCAGGAACCCCGAGGTGCCGCTGCTGCCGGCACGTGATCCGCCGGCCCCGCCCGTGCGCTTGTAGTTCAGCAGGGCCTGCATTCCCTCGGGAGAGTTCGGATCATGCCCGCCGAAAGGATCGACCCGGCCCGAAGAACCGCCGCCCGACGCACCGCCGGAAGAGGGAAGCGAGACGCTCACGCTGATGCTTTCACCGACGTTCGCTTCGGACGGGCAGCTCAGGCCGGCCGTCGAAGGCGTTGACGGTTCCGGTTTCCGGCCCGCTGCTCCGCGCAGGGAATCAATAGCTTCTTTTATATTCGCAAGAGCCCGTGCCGCCGCATTGTAGCGGGGCGTCAGCCGCTCGAGAACGGCATCGGCCAGCGGACCGACTTCCGGAGCGCCTGCCTGAAGCGCATCTGCCGGCCGGAGACGGCCGATGCCGGCGGCGATCTTGTCGGGAAGCCGTTCGAGCGTTCCGACCTCGCCGAAGAAGTCTTCGGGCATGGTGCCGTCCGGGCGCGCGATGCCGTTCAGGCGGGATTTGATCACCATCCAGTCGGCCTCGTCGCTTTCCCGCTTCCCGGCGAAAAAGGTTCCGGCTTTCTCGATGCGCTCTTTCAGGCTGTCGAAGTCGGCGATGGTCTTTTTGAAGCGGACTTCGTTTTTCCGCATGATGTCGGCATTGGCGGCGGCCTTGCGGCTCATGTCGGCCAGCGCCGTTTTCCCGGCTTCGAATCCGGCCAATATATCGTTCATGCTATTCATGGAAGAAAGACGGCCGATCTCGAACATCTCCGTCTTGCACGCCTCGACCGCGGTCGCGTGCTTTTCATAATTGGCTGCGAGCACCTGGGCCGCCACCAGGGCCTCCTTCGGGTCGCCGCCGAGGGTGAGGGCCCGTTTCGCGGCCTCGGCCTGGCGGGCCATCAGCTCCAGCGCGGCCGTGGTCGCCATCAGGCTTTTCGCGAGCCGCGTCTCGGTATCCGGGAGGGCCTTGAGCGCATCCGCCTGCTTCATTCCCTCGATTCCGCGCAGATCCTCTTCGAGACTCTCGAGAGCGGCATCGGCGGTGCGGCAGAACTGGCGCGCCGATTTCGCGTTCTGTTCGAGAACGGTTTTGAGATAGGCCGCGTCGTTCGCCAGCCGCTTCAGCTCGGTGATCCCGTCCTTGCCGAACTTGAGGGCCTTCGCGTTCTGCACGCTCTGCTCCATGTTCTGCGCCTGGATCTCGGCGAACGTCGTCTCGAGCACGTTGCGCGTGTCGAGCGTCTCTCCGACGAGGAAAATCGCGGAATCCGCCGCGGCCGCCGCCGCTCCCGCCGCCGTGTGCGTCGCGGATTTCAGCAGGTCGTAGCTGCCGATCACGGTGCCGTGGAAGGTGCCCTTGACGGTTGCCTCGGCCATGATCTTCAGCTTCACCGACGTGGATTCGGGGTCTTCGCCAAGGGCGAGATACTTGAGCTTGAGCCGCTCGATCTCTTTTTTCGTGTAATCGGCCGTCTCGTTGTTGACCGTTTCGAGCGTGCCGCCGATCGACATGTTCCAGAGAATCTCGGTGGTGGTCTTTCCCTGGGAATACTGGGTGCCGACGTTCAGAATGGTGCTGACGAGGCCGAGCCGGTTGGCGATCGCCGCCCTGCCTCCGGTCGCCGATGCCGCTGAGGATGAGGGCGCGGATGACTTCTTCAGCTCGGCGTTCACCCCCCTGGCGAAATCACCGCCGTATTTGATTTCGAGATCCGCCACGGCCTGGGCTTTCTGGGTCGGGGAAAGGGTTTTTATATTTTCAGCTATAATACTCTTCGCCGCCTCGGTGTCTCCGCCGGCCACGGCGGCGCCGGCGAGCGCGTCATTGAATTTCCGGGTCGCGTTTCGTGCAAGGTGGTCGCTGACGGCGCCGACGGACGCTTCCGCATTTTGGGTCGCTCTCGACGCGTCGCGTTTCTGCGCCTGCCTGATCTTGTCCGACGAACCACGCGAATACGCATCTTCGGAAAGTCCGGTCCCGTCCGCGCCTCCGCCGGCAAGTTCGGCGGCCTTTTCGTCGCGGCCGAGATATTTACTCATGAACGCGGTGTGCTTGCGTATTTCAATGTCTATATTTTCAATCTCCGCGGGGTCGCTGAGCTTCGCCCGCTCGCCGTTGAGCCGTCGAATTTCGGAGTTCATGACCGCCGCCTTTTTCTGCATCTCGTTGTGATATGCGGCCGCCTCATGCACCGTCGGGGAAACGGGCCGTCCGCCGTCGATGCCGAGCTGGAGTTTCGCCGCGTCGGCGTTCGTATAGGCCAGTCCGCCCTCGGCGTTGATATAGCTATTGGCATTTTTGAAATCCGCCGGTTTCATGTCATAGGGGGAGGGCATGATATCCGTCGTGAGCTTTTTCGCCCAGTTCTCGCCCGCCGGCGCGTTCACGCCCTGCGACGAGAGATACCCGGCAACTTCCCGGTTGTACTCCTGGCGCACCTTCTTCACATGATCGACGGTGAGCTCGCCCTGCGGGTTTCGGAGCTGGCGGTCGGTGTCGGTGCCGGCCTTGTATGTATCGGCGTTCTTCGGCGGGGCGACGGCCAGGCCGTGCCGGGTCGAGGCGCTGCGGATCAACTCGTCGTTTTTCTCGACGAAGGCCCGCTGATTGTATTGATACTCGCTGTCCGAAATCTTTCCGGCCATCGCCAGGTTGTTGAGACGCTCGTTGTTCGCGAACAGAGCGGCCTTCTGCCGTTCGGTCGCCTGCCCGGCGGCTGCCGCGCGCGCGTATGCGATCAGGTCGTCGTTGGAAACGGCTTGTCCGGCTGCTCCGCCCGGGAAGCACAGCCCGGCAGCAACGAGAAATAGCGGGAGGATTACGGCAGGGAGTCTCGTTCTCATCTCAGTTTCCTATCTCCTGTCGCATGGCGGCGGCCGTCTTGGCGACGTTCAGCACAGCTGGCGTTTCCGCGATGATCCGGTCGAGCAGGACACGCGCCTGCTGCCTGTTGCCTGCATCGTTGTAGAGGCCTGCCAGGAGGAGCATCACCTCTTCAGGATCCGCGGGATTCTGTCTCAGGATGCGTTCGAGCTCGAAAATGCCGCGCGGAAGGTCGCCGCTGGTGGCTGCGAGCCACGCAATCTGGCGGGCGGCCTTTCCGAACCCGCCGTCCGGCTGCCATGTCCGGCGGGCCGCCGTCGCGAAGGCAAGGTCGAAACGGAACATCCGCGCATAGGCGTCTGCCAGCTTCGCCAGAAAAGCATCGCATGGGTCAGTTTCCACCAGCGCTTCATACAGGGCCGTGGCCAGCCTGACCGATGCCAGATCGTTTTTCGCCATGTAGGCATCCGCAAGCGCCAGCACAGCGTCGGGACTCCCCGGATGACGCTGGAACTCCGCCTCGAGCTCGGCGATACGGGCGTCGCCAAGTCCGATCCTGCCCTTCGCCAGGTTTGCCCAGGCGTTCTCGAGGCGTTGCCCGAACTCGAGGAGGCCGGGTGCGTTCTTTTCGAGGGACCGTCGCGCCTCCGTGAAATCGACCTGTTTGAAGGCGCCGGCTTCATAAAGTGCCATGCATACGACGACGGATTCAGAGGCCAGGAAGGCGGTGAAGATGAATATCGGCATGAAGCATCCGAGGCGGGCTGCCCGGAATTGCCAGACAAAGCCGAAAAGAAAGATGCTGGCCGCCGCGAGCGCATATCCGGGGGATGCCTTGAAATGAACGAGTGCCGCCGCGAACAGCATGCCGGATTGAAGGAAAAACCACGAGAGCACCAGTGCAAACAGGCATGACGAGCATGACCACCCGCGCGACGGCGTCGCGGAGGGGCTGACGTTTTCCTGATTCGGTTCGTTTGTCTGATTCATGGAATGAATGGACCCCGATCTGTTTCTGACGTATGACGTCAGTTTACGAAAACCCTGCTCCAAAAGGAAGTCCGGATGATACACTGCTCCGTATGATGAATCTTGCCGTGCCGAAAACAGCCGTTCTGGAGCTGACCTTTCGGTGCAACCACCGGTGCGTGTTCTGCTCCGTTCCGTGGGACAACCCCGCCGGGGAATACGCCCGCGAAGCCGAGATGACAGCCGCGGACTGGATCGCCTGCATCGACGCTCTCGCCGCCCACGGAGTGACGGGAATCGCGCTTTCGGGCGGCGAGCCGTTCCTGAAGGAAAGTTTCGACACGATTCTCGACCACCTCCGCCGGACACGTGCCCGGTATCCGGTGTTCGACGCGGCGGGTAAGCTCGTCGGCACCGAGGAGAAACCCTTCTACGTGACGCTCATCACGAACGGCCGGCTGGTCACGCCCGAGCGGGCCGCGTCCGTACGCGACGTGGTGAAGGCGGTCGTGGTGAGCCTGCCCGGGCTTTCCACCTATGCCGAGCATACGGGGGGCGGAGACCCGGAACGGGCGCTCGCAGCGCTGCGGGCGTTCGATGCCGCCGGCGTTCCGACCGTCGTCAGCGTCTGCGTCACCACCCGCAATCTGCCGGAGCTGTTCGAAACGATTGCGACTGGTTTTCTGAACGGCGGCCGGCAGTTGTTGCTGAACCGGTTTCTGCCGGGTGGCCGCGGAACCGGCCGGAACGACCTCTGTCTCGACAGGGCCCGGGTGACCGAGATGCTCCAGACCGCCGAGC
>MWAR01000605.1 GCA_002068715.1 bacterium ADurb.Bin374 | reverse complement strand
CGGCTGGACCGGCTGGAACGGCGGCGCGAACTTTGCCGGCGCCGACTCGATCGAGTATCAGAACGAGGCGGTCACCCGCCAGTATTACAAGTGGATGGGCCTGTTCCACTGGCCCTGGTGGTCGAAGGTGAACAACGAGGCCTACAACTCGAACACGAAAAAGGTGCAGGCCTACGAGACGAACAAGATCAACCTCTACGACGAGGACGTGTACCGTCGCCTGTCGAACAGGATGGTCGATCCCGAAAAGACACCGAGCCAGGCGAAATACTTCACCGACGTGAATTTCCGTGAAGCGTTCGGCCGCAACGAGGTGACCTACAGGAAGGTGGTGCCGCTCTATGGCTGGGGCGACTGGCGGAATGTGCCGAACAAGCTCACCCGGTATCTCGGCAATCCGACGCGCGCGCACGATACATCGCATGCTGTCGAAATCAATGGACTAACATATATAAAGGGTGATGTATACATTGAGGGATGGATGAAGGGAAAGGGCCTGCTCGTCGTCGAGGGAAATGTCTACGTCGGCGGCGACATCCTGACCATGACCGATGACGACGGGAGCAAATCCGCGCTTGGCATCATCGCCATCCGCGACAAGGAGCGCGATACCTCGACCGAGAACCCGACGACCGGCAAAATCGTCTACAAGCCCCATCACGACAGTGACTGGTCGCGGCTTGGTGTCACGCACCCCTTCGTCAACGTGAGCCCGCGATGGGAAGGCTGCTTCCATGCCGCCGGCGGGTTCGAACTCGACACCGAGTCGAAGATGCAGAAGATGATTAACCTCCACGTGGTCGGCAACCTTTCGACCGATTATTTCGACCGGCGCAGAATGCCGAACGACATCAAGGTCACTTATTACAACTGGCAGGAAATCCTTTCCCAGTCCAGTTACGATTACATGGTCGACAAAACGGTTCGATATGGTACGAAATATAATATGGCCGTCATGAAAGACCTTATCGGCTGGAGAGAAGTGGAAGCGACCCTCTAGTCAGACGCCGCCATGCCGCGCCTGACGGTGCTTCCGAAATCGCTGTTCGGGCGTCTGTTCGTAACGATGCTTGGAATGGCCCTCGCGCTTCTTCTTGTCTCGGCGATCCTGCTGTACCGGCAGTCGTTTACCCTCCTGGACGGCGAGGCCGGGCGAAATCTGGAAGCGATGGCGCGGCAATTGATGTCGGAATGGGACGCCCGCATCCGCGCGCAATCCGACGGCGACTGGACGGCTGAACTCGAACGGCTGCTCTCTGCCGGAGGAAACGCGGCCTGGATCGACAACGTCTACTGGGTGGAGTTCCGCAATCACAGACCGCAGTTCGTCGCGTCGTATTCAGCGGAAATACATGGCGATACGGACCTTCTCCCCCCTTCGATCGAGGATGTCGATGATCTGATCGAGGACGGAATGCTTGCGCTCGAAGAGGGCCGCGCCTTCTTCCCGGATCCGGAGACGCTGAATGTGGCGCGCCGGTGCAAGATCGTGCTGGTTCCCCGCCTCGACCGCGACGGGATCCTGAGCGGCGTCGTTGGCATCGAGGCGGACCTCCGGTATATGGAGTTGTTCGGGCTGATGGGCCGGGCGGCCGTTTCCGCGTTGTTGTGGGCCGTCCCTCTGTGCATCGGCGCCTCCATGCTCCTTGCCGGAGGCGTTTCGCGCAGGGTGGGCCTGCTGGTGACGAGTCTCGATCGCATCGGTAGGAACGAGCCTCCGGCTTCAGAGCATCTCGGAATCATCGAACTCGATCGTCTGCGCGAGGGGCTGTGTCGGTTGTCCGAGCGTCTGGTCGAGCGCGAGGCACAGTTGCGAAACATCCACGAGGAGAAGATGCGCGAACTCGCGCTCATGGGAAGCGCCATTGCCCACGAGGTGCGGAACCCGCTTTCCGCCATCGGTATGCACCTCGGGCTGTTGCGGCGAAGATACATGCCGGAAGGCGCCGATTCGGAATCATTTAGAGAGATCCAGGGACAGTTGGAACAACTCAAAATCCTCGTGGACAGATTTCTGGGATATTCACGCGAAGTGAAGCCCGTGCCCGAGCGGTTCCGGCCTGCGGAGCTTATTCGCGACGCCATTTCCGCGAGAGTGCCCACGGGCGGCCGGGCCGACGTCCGGTGTCCGGAGGGTCGAAGCGTCGAGATGGATGGCGATATCATGATGTGGCGGCAGATCGTTGAGAATCTGATCGACAACGCCGTCTCCGCGTGTTATCCGAAGCCTGTTGAAATAAATATAGAAATATATACTAAAAACGATATGATTTGCATCAGGTTCGCCGATGCCGGCCCCGGCGTGCCGCGGGAACTCGTGCCGCGGCTTTTCACCCCGTTTTCAACGGGCAGGCCCGGCGGGCACGGGATCGGTCTGGCCCTTGTGCGGAAATTCGTGGAGGCCCAGAATGGTACGATACGGTATGAAGCGGCTCCCGCCGGCGGAGCTGTATTTCTCATCGAGGTGCCTGGCAGCGCATGAACATTCTCGTCGTCGACGATAACCGGTCGCTCGTCAAAGGCCTCTGCACCTTCCTCACGCAGGAAGGGCATGCCGCCGTTCCCGCCGGCACCCTCGCCGACGCCCGCTCCGAGATCGCCGCCCGGCCGTTCGATCTCGTCATCACCGATTTGAAGCTCCCCGATGGCGAAGGGCTCGAGGTGATCCGCGCCGCCCGCGAAGCCGAGAAGCCTGCCGAGGTCATCCTCATGACCGCGTTCAGTACGATCGAGACGGCCGTCGCCGCGATGAAACTCGGCGCGCTAGATTACCTCATCAAGCCGGTGCCGCTCGAGGAGTTCGCCTTCCGGATCGCGCGCGTCGCCGAACGGCGGCGGTCGGCCGAACAGACCGATACGCTCAGGCGTGCAAACGACGCGTGGCGGGCGATCGAAGGACTCGAAGACCCCCTCGCGGCGATGGTCGGCGAGTCGGAGGGGATGAAAACCGTGAAAAACCTTATCAGAAAGGCGGCTGCGTTCCCGTCGACGGTCCTGCTGTGCGGCGAAACCGGCACGGGGAAGGAAGTGGCGGCCCGGGCCATCCACGGGCTCTCGCCGTGGGCCGACGGCCCATTCGTTCGCGTCAACTGCGCCTCGATCCCGGCCACCCTGTTCGAGTCGGAGCTGTTCGGGCACGAGAAGGGTGCCTTCACCGATGCCCGGGAAAAACGGATCGGGAGATTCGAGGCGGCGCGCGACGGCACGCTGTTTCTCGACGAAGTCGGCGAAGTCCCGCTCGAACTCCAGTCGAAGCTCCTGAGGGCGCTCCAGGAGAAGGAAGTCGTGCGCGTTGGCGGTTCGAAACCGATCAGGATCGAGACCCGCATCGTCGCGGCCACGAACCGTGATCTGGAGGCCATGGCTGCCCGTGGGGAGTTTCGCGAGGATCTGCTCTACCGGCTTGCCGTCGTCCGGATAACCATGCCTCCGCTCCGGGAGCGTCCCGACGACATTCCTCTCCTGCTTGAACACCTCTTGTCCCAATTCAGGCGGGAATTCGGCAGGCCCGGCCTCAGGCTCGATCCAGCCATGCTTCCCGGTTTGCGTGCCCATCGCTGGAGAGGAAATATTCGCGAACTCCGTAACGCCATCGAGCGCGCCGCCGTCATGGCCGAATCAGACCTCCTCGGGCCTCGGGACTTCGGAATCGCTTCGACGGAGACCGCCGCTCCGCCTGATGAGCGGCCTTCAGCCGCATTCGTGCCTCCGGCCTCCGGCCTGACCGAGTCGCTGGAAGCCGTTGAGCGCCGCATGATCCTGGCTGCGCTCGAACGGTCTGGTGGGATCAAGAGCAGGGCGGCCGAGGAACTGAAGATTCCGAGGACGAACCTGCTGTATCGCATGAAACGCCTCGGCATTGCCGGGTCCGACGACAATCATGCCTGAGAAAAAACCGGGCCCGGCCTGTTGGCCGGACCCGGCGATACGCTGATACCGGCTCGAACGTGATCAGTTGAACTTGGCCAGTACTTTCTGGAAGGTTTCGTCGAGTTTCTTCTGAACCTCTGCAGAAATCTTCGTGATCTCGGCGGTGATGTCCTTTTGAGTGGATTCGAATGCCGACATGACCTTCGCCTTGTCCGCATCGCTCAGATGGGCGATCCGCTGCTCGAACCTTTCGCGGCGCTGTGTGGCGCGCTGTTCGAACTGCTCACGGCGCTTCGCGATGCGGCTCTTGAACTCCTCGTAGCGCTTGGTGATCTTTTCCTTCGCCTGGGCCGAGCGATCGGCCGTTCCGCTGGCGACGCCCTCGGACACGCGCTTGTTGCGGCGCTCGGCGAGACGGTCGGCGCGAGACTCGAGCTTTTCGAGGCGCTCGGGAAGCTTCTCGAGACGTTCGCCGATACGGCCGAGAATTTTTTCCTTCATCTTCCCGATCCGCTCGATGATCTGGTCGGCGGTCAGCTTCTCGCGATTCCTGAGGCCCTTGCGAAGCCCTGCCCCTTGCTCAGCAGGCCCGATCATCTCGGTATCATCGTCCTTGCCCCCGGTGCCGCTCGCTGCCGGCTGGGCATAAGCCGCCACGCTCATCGAAAAAAGACCAGCCATCATCACCATCATCCAGAATTTCTTCATAAACTCCTCCTGAATTTTCGCAAATCTTGTGGACACTCTGGATATAGCATCCGCCATGCCAAGTCGCCAGTGGTCAGCCAAATCTCGGTCTGATGCGATAGGTGTGATCCACCCAGAATTTTTGCGTCAAGAATACGACGTTTTCACACGTTCAAACGTCAATACTTTGACGGACTTCACTTTGATCTCGTCGGCGCATCGAGGGCAGGGTTTTTATCTGTGACCATCCTTCCATCTCACCTCCCCGAGGAAATCTGCCGATAGCTGATGTGAATAATCCTCGGACGAAAGGGGGTGGGACCGGTGAAAGACTCCCTCAAGCTGTTCATGGGACTGTTGCTTCTCGGGCAATTGTTCCTGGTTGGGGCTGTCTCGGAAGATGAGGCCAAGAGATCGGGAACGGCTGAGAAAGCCGTCGTCGTCGCCATGGCTCCCATCGCATCCGAAGCGGTTCCCCTCGAAGGAGCGGAGCGGGGCATGAAAACCCCGAAGCCTACTGCCGTGCCGCAAGAGGAGAAGCCGCTCAGGAAGCCTGTGACCATCCTGAACGTGACGCACCGGGCCGACGAGCCATACCAGGCCCTGGATTTCGATTTTTCCGGTCCCATAATCTTTCAGGTGCCGACAAGACTCGGAAAACTGCTTCGCGTGCGTGTTTCTCCTCCTCTGACGCCGATCGCTCCGGAAACGGAACGCGGTATTTCGGCCCTGTTCGAATCGTTCAGATACTTCAGCGCCCCCACCTATACCGAACTCGTCTTTGGGGGGAAGGGCGCTTTCGGTGATCCCATACTTGCCACGGGCACGGCCGGGCTTCCGCGCCTGACGATTCTTTTCCGCACTGCGGAAGGCGAGTTCCCCCTCGCGGCTGGCGACCTGCTGGCGCCAGGAGTGACGTATTACACCGATCGCCCTTCCACGAAAACCGGCCCGGCCGACGCACACATCCTGAGGGTCGATCCGCTCGCGAAGAATCTCGCTATCTTTCCTGTTCTTGCAAATGAAGGGATCTGCCAGAAGGAGATCCTTTCTTCCATGGCGAAACGTTACAAGGCAATTGCCGGTATCAATGCAGCCTATTTCACCCAAAATGGCGATCCGATCGGAACCCTGATCATCGACAGGCGCCTGATCAGCTCGCCTCTCTACTCGCGATCGGTCTTCGGTCTTGCCCGCTCCGGCCAGCCCCTGTTCGGCAATCCGGATTTTTCCGGCACCCTCAGGGTCGGCGAGCGCTCCGTGACGATCGATGCCGTCAATCAGCCTCGGAGCGGCAACCAGCTCGTGGTGTATACCCCGGAGTATGCTCGCAGCACCCTGACGGATGAAGACGGGGTCGAACTTGCCCTGATCAAGGGCCGTGTCATAGGCATTCACAAGGCCGATACCCTCATTCCGCCCGACGGTGTCGTGGTTTCGTCGGCACCGTTGAGTTCCCGACGCTTGGCCTTTGCCAGCTTCTTGTCGGGGAAGTACAAGCCCTCGATGGGCTTCTTCGACGCAGTGTCGGTGATCTGATACAGGCGGAGGCCCATTAGTGTTTTACCTCATTGTTGTGGGTGGGTGGCGTGTTGGCTTGCATGATGCCGCTGACCGTAGTTATTAGTGGATGTTCCCTTTCGGTGGCGTGCCGCCCCGCAGCTTGTCGATCAGGTCCTTGGTCTGTGTCTCGATGTCTTGGTTGTCATCAGCAGCCTGGGCGGCATTGCTAAGAGACTTTTTCATGCGCTGTATGAAGCTTCCGAAGAAGAATAAGGCGAGGCTTGGATCGCGGCTAACCAATTCATCCATCAGTTGCATGACTACAGCGGCAATGGTGTCTGACGGACCACCGAGCATTGAGTACGTATGAATGCCGTCGTTTCCTTTGTTATGGCCGGTAATCATCAAGGCGAAATCGAGGTTTTCGCTGTCTTGCTGTTGTATGAAAGTGACGTGTTTATCAAACTCTTCACGCAACTGCTTGGGCGTAGCGTTTTTGATTTCACGGAGTTTTGATGTATTGTCAAATATGGTCATTGCGATCCTCTATTGGATAATGGAGAAAGCCAAGCGCACGGGGTCAGCGGTTTCGTTCTTTCCAGTTTCACCGCCCGTGCAGCGGCTTAACTCAGGTGTTAGGTGCCAATCAGTTGCCCGGAAACATCAGGTATTGGATCGCCGGCTTATCGGGCCTGCGGCTTCCAACCCATCCGTCCTCCCTCGGTTCGCAGGCTTCCACAATTTTGATCTCGTCCGCTTCCAGAACAGCCGCCTCGCTGTAGCACTTGAAGGCAACGGGAAGGTCTTGTTGCTGCGTTTTCAGAAATTCGATCAATTCAGATACGTTCATCTCGTTCTCCTACTGTTCTGGCACCTAACAATTCATTCAAGCCGAACCCGCTTCGCGGGGCCCATGTGATTCATATTCGGGGTCTACCCCCCTGTTAGCCATCACCTGAGTGCCTTCTCGGCCTCGGCCACCATGCGCTTTGCGTAAGCGTTAGCAACCGCGATGATTGCCGACTTGTTCTCGTCCACGGCGGTCCGTACCAGCTTGCGTA
>MWAR01000604.1 GCA_002068715.1 bacterium ADurb.Bin374 | reverse complement strand
CATTCCTGTATTCCGGCCCCGCCATCAATGTGCTGGCGATCATCCTGACCGCTCGGATTCTCGGATTCAACCTCGGACTGGCCCGCGCCGTCGGTGCCGTGGGCATGAGCATCGTGATCGGCCTCATCATGGCCTGGATCTTCCGCGAGGAGGAACGAGAAAAACTCGCCGCCGCACCGGTGATGGCCGAAGAGGAGGGCGGTCGCACGCTTTCCCAGCAGATGCTGTTCTTTGCGTCCCTCGTCGGCATTCTCGTGTTTGCGAATTTCGCGAAGCCCGCCGATGAGACCGGCGTCTGGCATGCCATCTGGCAGGCAAAATGGCTCGTCACCTCGGGGTTTGCCGGTCTGCTGGGCTTCGCTCTGTGGGCATGGTTCGGCCTCGAGGCCTGGAAAGTCCTGGTGACGGCGGGGGGGACTGGCGTCGCGGCGCTCGTGGCTCCGGGGGAGCCGATGGTGCCCTTCGTGACGGGCATGACGCTGCTGTCGATCTTCACCAGCACCCATCGGGGCGATGGTGCCGAATGGTTCAACGCTTCCTGGGAAAATGCGATCCTGATCTTCCCGCTTCTCATGGGCGGCGTGCTCGTGGCCGGGCTTCTGCTCGGACGTCCAGGAAACGAAGGGGTGATCCCGAACGCCTGGGTGGTGGCGGCCGTCGGCGGAAACTCGATTGGGGCGAACCTGTTTGCTGCGGTTTTCGGCGCCTTCATGTATTTCGCGACCCTGACCGAAGTGCCGATTCTGCAAGGCCTCATGGGCAGCGGCATGGGAAACGGCCCGGCTCTGGCCCTGCTGCTCGCCGGACCTGCGCTGAGCCTGCCCAGCATGCTCGTCATCAACGGCATCATGGGTTTCAAGAAGACATTCGTGTTCGTCCTGCTGGTGATTGTTTTTTCCGCAGCCGCCGGCTTTTTGTATGGAAATATAGCATAGCACATATATGAAAAAGTGTCCATGGAACGCGCACGGCAGTGCGCGTCTACGAATGAACGAAGGAGTTGCGATGAAAATCCAGATACTTGGAACCGGTTGCGCCAAATGCAAGAAACTCGCTGAAAATGCCGATGCGGCCGCGAAAGAGCTGAATCTTGCCTACGAGTTGGTCAAGGTCACGGACCTCAACGAGATCATGAAATTCGGCGTCATGATGACCCCGGCCCTGGCCGTCGACGGCAAGGTGCTGTTGACCGGCAAAGTGCCGGATCCGGCCGCGCTCAAGTCCCTTCTGGAAAAGGCGAAGTGAGTCTTTCAGACGTTCTGCTGGAGACGCCATGCAATTGCTGATGGAGGAAACGAATGAACGTTGCATCAACGGTTAAGACGGTAGTGCTGTTTGCCGGGGCTCTCTTTGCCGCGCATCTGTTTGACGCGGGAAACTGTATGTGCGTCGGCATGATCACCCCTGTCACGGCGGAAGAGGTTTCACAGGCAGCCGCTCAAGGCACGGCAACGGATGCCTTCGCGGCAGTCGCGACGCCGGTGGCGGCTCTGCCGGCATCGACCTCTTCCGGACAGATCGCGTCCGGAGCGACGGCCGCGTCGACCGAGAGACCGGCTTCATCGTCGATTCAGATGACCGTCCTCCGGCCGAAACTGGTCGATCTCGGCGCCGGCAAGTGCAAGGCCTGTAAAGAGATGGCGCCGGTCCTCGAAAAGGCCAAGGCCGATTACGCGGGCGTTGCCGACGTCGAGTTCATCGACGTCTGGGAGAACCGCGACGCCGGTGCGCAGTATGGCATCCGCATGATACCGACCCAGATTTTCTACGATGCCCAAGGGAAGGAAGTGATGCGTCACGAGGGGTTCCTGCCCCGCGAGGAGATCGACCGCCAGTTCGAGTCGCTCGGCGTGAAGCTGCCGGTGAAAGCCCCATGATCGATATTGCCATCCTCGAACAGCAGTTCGCCGATGCCATTTCGGGTGCCGGCTGGCTGGCCCCTGCCGCCGCGTTTGGCGGTGGTCTGCTGACGGCCCTCAACCCCTGCGTGCTCGCCACCGTTCCACTGATGATCGGCGTCGTCGGCGGCTATGCGGCGGCCGAGGGAAACAGCCCCTGGAAGAGGGCTGCTCTGTTCAGCACGCTGTTCGTGATTGGCTTCTCGCTCGAGCTTGCCGTGCTCTTCTCGGTGTCGGCGGCCGTTGCGCCGTATCTCTCGGGCTGGGCCTGGAAATACGTGATCGCGGCCGTCTGCGCCCTGCTTGGGGCGCACCTCCTGTTCGACATCCAGATGCCCGGCGTGACGGTGACCCCGACGCTCCGATGGGGCGGATACATTGGCATCCTCCTGCTGGGTTTCATGTTCGGCCTCGTCTCGATGCCCTGCTCGGGACCGGTTCTGCTGATGCTGATGAGCCTGATTCCCGAGATCGGCGTCGCGAAAGCCGGAACGCTGCTGTTCCTCTACGGAATCGGCCATTCGATGCTGATTCTCGTGGCCGGCGTCTCGGTCGGCTCCGTCCAGGCCCTCGCTAATTCACGGGGCATGAATAGGGCCATCGGCGCCTTCAAGCGGGTTGCCGGCGTCCTGATCATCGGCGTCGGCCTGTATTTTCTCCGCGGCTGAGTTCTTTCCAGACGCTTCGTGTGTCGAATTTGTTCATCTTTTGTAGGGGCGGGTTTAAAACCCGCCCGGGGAGGCAACATGGGAAAAATTGTGAAGATCGACGATCCTGAAATCATCCGTGAACGCGTGAGATCCGGCTACGCGAAGGTCGCGCTCGGAACCTCGGGCTCCTGCTGCGGGACGGCATCCTCCTCCGGAGGCGGATGCTGCGGCTCCGCCGCCCCCGAAAAGCTGGCGCGGGACCTCGGATACGACGAGGCCGAGCTGGCGGTTCTGCCCGAGGGCGCCAACATGGGCCTCTCCTGCGGG
>MWAR01000603.1 GCA_002068715.1 bacterium ADurb.Bin374 | reverse complement strand
AACGCCTGAGTAACGCCGTTCGCGGACGGGGTGAAGTCGACGCTCAAGCGTTTGAAAGCCCAAATCTGATCCTTGGTGGGGTTGAGCTCGACGCCGGAGCCTTCGGACTGGTCGCCCGCGAGCGCCGGGTCGATGATACGCGCGTGGAAGCTGGAAAACGCGTTCGAGATGCCGCCGGGCGCCGGTTGTTCATCAGTCGTGTTCGGCGCTACGTTGTCGATCTTGAACGAGCACGTCGCGAGCGTCTGGATCACCACGTGGCCAAACTGGTCATACAGCGTTGCCTCGGCGAAGTAGGTGCCGTCGGGAAAGTTCACGGCGCTGACGTCGATATCGGCCTGGTGCGAGACATAGTTGTCGATGCGCCGCCAGACGCTTGTACCCGATTTCGGCGGGACGATCTGGACCCCCTTGCTGTCGATCACACGAATCGACGACTGGTTGAAATCGAGTCCGTAGAAGCTGCAGCATCTTCCCCCCCCGGGACATTGCGTCTGGGCGATGACCGAAATCAATGTCGGCTTGTTTGCCGTCCGGCGCGCCACGATATTGGGGTTGGGATTGAAAACCGTATTGACGAGATACGGCGGATAATCATTGTTGACGACATACCGCAGATACCCGAGACACGGACTCGAACCAAGAGGGTTCACGCCATAGGCGACGATGCAGGTTCGGTAGTTCGGATGCATCTTCAGGCCGAGGAAGTTCGTCAACGTCGCCGTCGATCCGTCGCTGATGGACGTTCCGCGCGCCGGCCGGTCGACATAGGGCTCGCCGTCGTCCCATACGCCGTTGTTATTGAGGTCGGTGAATACCTCGCCGAGATCATAGGCGCCCGGCGTATTGTCGAAATATGGCTCGTTCGCGTCTCTGAAGCTGTTCCAGTTCAGGTCCCGGAATACCTCGCCGGGGTCATACTGGCCCGGGGTGTCGGGATAGACCTGCCCTATTTTTTTGACCTGCTGTGCCAGCCGGATCTGATACTGCGTTCCCCCCGTTGCCCGAGATTCGACGAACGCCGTCTGATCGGTCGCGAGCGGATAGAGTTTCACTATCATATCGGGAACCATTGTGTCACCGAGACTCTTGGTCAGGATGTTTCCGCTTTTCGCCCTCCAGGTGCCGCTGGCGATCCAGAATTGCAGGGGTTTCTGAGGCACGCCGAAGGCGTAGATGAGCCTGAGGTTCTCACGTCCGCCGGCGACCTCGCAGCGGTATGGCATGGCGGCATCGAGCGAGTCGATCGGAATGCTGTAGGTGCCGATCGGGAATTTCTTTTTCGGAGTGATATTGCTGTAATCGATTTCGAACGAACCGTCCGTCGTCGAAACGTCACTGACCCATGATCCCCAGCCTCTTTGGCAGGAACCGACTTGGTAGGTATCGAACCCCGTATTGACAGGAACGCTCCAGGAAGCGACTTTTCCCCGCACTTTCGTCGGGTTCGTATAGACTGTCATATACGGGTAGTATTTCACCCAGCCGCCCTTGTCGTAGATCGGGGCGGTGTTCGACGCGTCTTCGCCGATGCCAGTGAAGGGCTCCTGGTGCATCGGATCGTAGATTTCGAGGATGGTCGGCGCATAGTTCGTCGCGTCGATGTAGTATTTCACCATTCCCGCGCCGACGTTTCCGGCCTTGTCGGCGATCGATGCGTTCAACTGGTATTGATGCCGATCGATCTCGGCCCCGGAACTCCAGGTCGTTCCCGCGGCCGGATTCCACCAGACGTTTTTGACGTAATCCGTCGATACGGCCCCCGGCACCGCCTTGTTGATCGTGAGATCCTTCATGGTCTCGGTCAGGGTGTCGAAATTGAGACCGGACGAGGTTGCGGGCGCTGCCACGGAATCGTCCACGATGGAGTAGAGCAAATTATTATACCCTCGGATATAATTTCCGATGGGGATATCCGTGTTGGAGCCTCCAAAGTGATAGAAATTGATTTTCGGAGCCTCGAGATCGATCGCGACGGAGGCGATCTTCGTCTTGGCGCTGAGGAACGGCTGGGTCACCCCCGAAGCCAACGCCTGGAATCCATAGACGCCGTTGCCGGGGATGGTGACTTCGATCGACCAGTCGCCGCGAAGAGACGGCTGGATGTCCGTGACGTATTCGCCATCTTTATACAACCAGACGCGGACGAGACGGCGCGATTGCGACTTGCCCTTGATCGTGAAGGTGGTGGTGGTGACGAACGTCACTTCGCCGGGAATGACGTCTTTTCCCTGGATGCTCGTGATGATCGGGGTGGTTACCACGGCAGCCCAGGCGACGGCGCCCGAGATCAAGAGATACACCAGGGTGATCAGCCACGACCGCGCCGGATATCGAGGCTCGCGGGAGGCGGATCGCCGGATTGGATCGTATGAAATTCCGCTATTCATGCATCCCGGTTTTCCCTTCCGTGGGTTGGTGCGGGATCAAGCCGGCCAAGGGGGTCTTACCGTCTTCTCTGACACCGAAGAGGCCACCCTCTTCGAATGGTGGGGGGCGTCTCCCTCTGAGAATGAGCATCGCAGCTTCGCTTCCGATCAGGGTCGATATCTCCGGGACCATGTGCCGACGGAGGAGCAGCGGACGGCGCGCACCACCGGCAACGCGGGAGAATTCCTCGGGAGTGAGGGCGATCAGGAGATCGAGGGAGTTCGTCGCGACGGGCGCGTCGGTCTTTTTCAGGATCTCGAGGATCAGTTCCTCGTCGTATTCGGGCTGAGCCAGGGGCAGGAGCTTGGGAAGCCAGGCTTCGGGCAGGAGGTCGGCGAGCGGCCGAACAGCCGCCCAGTTGAATCCACAGCCGATGAGATTGCCGATGTTGTCCCAGATCACGGGTTCCGGTGTTCCCCTCTTTGGAAGTATAACAGCCGCATAGAGGGTGCTCAACGGAGAAGATTCGGCGAGGGGTTTCAGCAGACACCGCATTCCCGATGCAACGGGCGGAGGCAGAATGCCGCAGAGCATGTCGACGAAGTCGGATTCGGTCTGTGAAATGGGGCGCTTGGCGAGAAATACGATCCATTGCATGAGACGAAGAGGCGAGGCATCATCGGCGGGCCAAGCCTT
>MWAR01000602.1 GCA_002068715.1 bacterium ADurb.Bin374 | reverse complement strand
GCGTGTCGACGATCTGCTTGTCCCAGATGTTACGTACCAGCACCGAGTCGGGGATATCGGAGAGCAGGGGAAGTGCCGAAATCGGCTGGGTGAGCTCGAGCGAGCCGGGGGCAAACCGGGCGAACTGGTCGCGGCGCACGAGGTGGCGTTCGCCGGCGCCGCTTTCGATGACGATATGAGAGAGTCGCGGATATTTTTCGCCGAGGAGGAGTGTGAAATCGACGATGCGGCCCGGGATGGCGTCGTCCGCCGAGCGGATTTCGGCTCCGATCAGATCGGCAAGGAAGTATTTCGTTTCCTTATCCCGGCCGTTGGGCATGGCTTACTCCATGAACAGGTATTTCCCGCACTTCGTCATGAATCGCATCATACGTCTTCGATCTGCTTTTTTCCACCGGTTTCTGTACTTTTTTCCCGCACCAAAACCGCCTGAGTCCGGAGCGTTCCGGCGAATGCCGTTGACCGGGACGGCCGATGCGCGTAGACTGGGCTGTACAGATTGTCCCACAGGAAGGAAAGGAGTAGTTCAATGTCGATTCATCCGTGGTATGACGGCTGGCTTGAACGGAAAAACAAGTATGCGCGTACAGATGAGCCGTTCCTTTCGGCCGACCAGTTCGCATCTATAGCGGTTGGAATAGGTCTACCCAACATCGTCCAGAAGTCGACGTTCAGCTTCCGGAACGTCAAGGACGGCGCCGAGCGGTTTCTCGGCGAGTCGAAGAGCGGCGAGAAGCCGTTCGCCCGGATCTACACCCGCCTCGGCAATCCCACGACCGAATACCTCGAAAAAGCGCTGTTCAGGCTCGACTGCCAGCATCTGATCGATGCCGCGCTGGCCGCGGACGAGCGAAAGCCCACGATCGCGTCCCTGGTCTGCGCTTCGGGAATGGGCGCCATCGCCTGCACGACGTTCGCGCTCGTGAAAAGCGGCTCCGAGATCATTTCGGGAAGCGTCTACGGCTGCACCGACAGCTTTTTCCGGTCGCTCGAGAAGTTCGGCGTGAAGACGCATTTCGTCGATACCAGTGACGTGAAAAAGGTCGAGGAGGCGCTGGCCCGGAGCCCGAACGCGGCGATGGTGTATCTGGAATCGCCCGACAACCCGACGCTGAACATCGCCGACATCCGCGCCATCTCGAAACTCACCGAGGCGAGGCGCATCCCGCTCGTCGTCGACAACACGTTCGCGACGCCCTACCTGCAACAGCCGTTCAGGCTCGGCGCGGATATCGTCATCCAGAGCCTGACGAAATACGTGAACGGCCACTCGACGTCGGTCGCCGGCGTGGTCATCGGCCCCTGGTCGTTCATGGGCGAATACCTGTTCCCGGTCTACAAAGACCACGGCCCGACGCCGAGCCCGTTCGACTCGTGGCTGAACTCGCAGGGCCTCCAGACGCTGGCCGTGCGCATGGAGCAGATCTGCGACAGTGCAGACGAGCTCGCGCGCCGGCTCGAGGCTCACCCGCGCGTCGCGCGCGTCTGGTTCCCCGGCCTGGCGTCGCACCCCCAGCACGGGCTGGCGAAGCGCCAGATGCGCAGGGCCGGCGGCATGATCGCCTTCGAGCTGAAAGACGGCTTCGAGCCGGCCCAGAAGCTGATGAATTATTTCGCTGACTATACTACGCCAATGGAGCTGGCCGTCAGCCTCGGAAGCGCGATCAGTTACATCCAGCACCCGGCGTCGATGACCCATTCGGGCATCCCGGAAGCCGACCGCCTCGCGCGCGGCATCACGCAGGGACTCGTCCGGTGGTCAGTCGGCCTCGAGGGCGTCGAGACGCTGTGGTCGGCGATGGACGAGGGGCTGAAGCTGGCCTATTCCTGATGCCTTCCCGCCCGGCATCGGTGATGCTCAGGTTCATGGTTCGAGCAACATGAGGAGCATTGCCCGTTCGCCCTGAGCTTGTCAAAGGGCGAGAAGCCGTTCGGGCTTCGACAGGCTCGGCACGAACGGAAATGGTGCGTTCGAAAAAAGTTCGGTGAAACAACAAGCGGGGCCGAAGAATTCTTCGGCCCCGCTTTCCGGAATGACGGGTTATTTGCGCAGAAGCTGCTGGAGACCGTTTTTGGCGGCATCCATGACCTGCTTGGCCTTTCTGACGACCTCGGAGCCCTGAGCCTTCTCGACTGCCTCTCGATAGGCCTTCGACGCCTGTTCATACTTTTCCTGGGCTTCCCGGATCAAGTTCGCCTTGGTGTCCTTCGCCTTGTCGGTGACGATGTTCACCTTTTCCTTCACGGTGTTCACGACCTTCTGCATGCCGTTGTTCATCTCGCTCTTCACCTCGCCGACCTGGGAAGACACTGACATGGAAGGTGCCTGTGCAGCCTGTGCCTGGTTGAGGAGAACCCCGCCCGTCACTTCGCAGTCAGCCTTTTTCAGCAGGCTGAACGCCAGTTTGCCGACCAAGCCGCCAAGGAGGAAGCCACCGACGATGCCGATGGCGCTCGGCCCGAGGGCGATAGCGCCGGCCACGCCTGCCGCGACTGCTGTGAGATTGGAAAGACTCGCGCTTCCGTAGTCGGCGACCATGCCGCCGACGATCCAGCCGGCGACGCCGCCCACGATCGTGCCGAGCGGAGGAACGATCGCCGAGGCCATCGTGGCGCCTGCAATAGCACCGCCGACATGGCCGGCGATCTTCACGGCAGGTCTGACGAATGACCAGACCTTGGAGAGAACCCCGGCGTTCGCCGGAGCCGGCATGACGAACAATGAACAGACGAATGACAGGATGACCAGAAGATGAATCGACGTCTGACGTCGTAAGGCGATGCTGTTCATAAGGCACCTCGCTTCGCACATGATTTTCGTAGAAAGAATGTACAAATTATAAGAATTGGAACGGGGGGTGACAAGGCTTCCTGCCGGAAGCTGATTTTTTACGGCCGACCGGCTTCAGGTTAAGGCTTGTTCGCCGCATTCATGAGCATGAGCAGGGTGGCCTGCTTTTTCGGAAAAAAGATGCGCTGGGCCCGCTTTTGCCCCATTTCCTCGTATGGGGAGCCGTCCGGGAAGAAAAGAAGGGTGACATTGACGGGGGCGTGCACCGGGGCGTCGATGGCCAGTTTTGCCGAAAAAGATGTGAAGTCCCTGATGGGCTGTTCCGCAGGGGGAATGCGGATGATTTCCGCCGCCGACAAGCCTTCGGGAATCGGCGCGTCGAACTTCATCGCCCCGAGGGCCGGCGCTTTGAGTCCCATCCAGATGCCGTTCGCCACCTGAATTTTCAACTGAATCGGAGCGGTGGCATAGGTCGGGTCGGAGACGGGAGGCGGGGGAGTGACTCCCTGGCTCTCGAGCCAGTCGTTCCAGGTGAGGCCGAGGTCGGTCAGATACAGGTCGGCAAGAATATACGCCCCGTCCCGGAAGATCTCGCGCCCGTTCGTGTCGCGCTGGAGAATGAATTCACACGCCTGCGAAGCGAGCGCGGCGCAGGCCTCCGGCTTCAGTTGCGTACTCGAGGGCGGAGCGGGAAGGCGAATCGCGACGGCTCGTCCCTCGATGGTGCACGATGTCGCCGTGCCGTCCGGCAGGAGCCTGCCCATGCGGCCGCCTGCCCAACGGACAGGATCGACGCTGATCACCTCCGCCTTGAAGGGGCGGGTCTTGATCTCCCTGAGCTTGCGGTCGAGCTCTTTCTTCATTTTTCGGACTTCTGGCGGCAGATACCCCTCCGGCAGAAGATGTGCGATCGACATCATGCCGCCTCCGCCGCTTCCAGAAGTTCCGGCGCTCGTTTTCGCGGCGCCCGGCGCTTTCGGGGCATTGCCCTGGCCGTCTTTCAGGGCGGCGGACATTTCCAGAAGACCCTGCGACTGGACTTCCTGGACGTAGGCGCGGTCCTCGAACGGCGGCTGCCGGCTGACCTTGAACTTGTATCCCCAGGACCGCAGCGTGGCGAAGTAGCTCATCTTGAGGGTTTTGAGGTAGATATCCGAGGCGAACAGGACGTTTCCCGATCTGATCGGCTTGTTCAATTCATCGTGGTATATATGGAATACGACGTCCTGCTTCCTGATGCCCGCTTTCAACCGCTGCTTGAACTCGTCGCGGTCGAACTCGGATGTGAACTCGATCCGTGGAAGGCAGACGACTTCCGGTTTTCCGTTGATTTCGCCCTGGATCAGCGTTGTCGTCATGTTCATCAGCCAGGTGCCGTTGACCGTCGATATGCGGTAATCGATCCCGGCATCGGCGGGACCGATCCGAGCGATATACAATACAATATATAAAAATGCGATGAGCGACGACCTGCTTGGGAAAAACCGGCTGAAAGGCATGTGCGACGTCTCCTCTGTCATGAGTGATCCGCGAGTGCGCGGTCTTCAGTATAGCATGGAGAAGGTTTCATTCCGCATTTCGCCCTTGCCCCCGGGAATGAACAGGGATACACTGATGAAAATTGGATTCTTGGGGGATAGGAAGTCGGCGATGACGGGTACGACAGGTCGGGCTGGATATCAGGAACTGTGGCAGAAGCAGCTCGGCATGATCCGTATGATGCAGGCCACGAGCGAGCGCAAGGCTTTGGCGGCCCTGACCGTATCGGGGCATGTCGTCCTGCTCGACCACGCCGGGCAGGAAGTGTGGCGCACCTTCGTCGGGGCGGCCATGCGCACGATCAGCCTTGCCGATACCCTCGACGTTCTGGCGGTCGACGACAGCGGCAACTCCCTGCTGATCGATGCCAGAGGCCAGATTCAATGGAAAAAACGTCCGACGGCGGCGGTATACGGGCTCATCAGCGCCGACGGGCAGTACATCGTTCTCGTGACGCGTGAGCCGACCGTTGTTCTGGCAGACAGACATGGCCGCGTTCGCTGGACCTATCGGAATCTTCTCAAGGTTCCGGCCGCTCTCGACATCTCGGCGAGCGGTCAGACCGTCGCGTTTGCCTGCCGGAACGAACTCGGCGAAGGCCTTCAGGCCGTCGCGATGGACGGCCGGCCCTACGACGCATTCATGGGCCTCGACCCGATCCAGGATATCGCCGTCAGCGCCGACGGCCAGGTCACGGTCGCGCTCGACCGCGGCCAGTGCATTTTCTGCATCAACTGCGTGAGAAGCATCGGCATCTGGAAAGGGAAACTGAATGCCGATTTCTCGGGGGTCTCCTACGCCGATCAGACGAAGCAGACGCTTCTTTACTCGAGAGATGGTTTGCTGACCATTCTCAACGTCGAGGGGCAGCCTTCCTGGGAACACCGATTTCAGGAGCCTCTGTTCCGTGCCCGGCTGACGAGCGACGGCCAGACGATCTGGTATGCGACGCCGGAGGGCCGGGTCGGCTGCCTGGTCTCGACGGCTTCCCGCGACTTCAGCCGCCTCGAGTTCCTGGACGTGGAACCGCCATCTTCCGCGGACGGGGCGAGCCTTCCCGCCTTCCGGAAGGTCTGGCAGATCGATCTTGCCGGCGGTGCCGGCACGTCGCGGAAGCCGCTCGTCCGCACCTGGCTCGGCGCCGACCAGATCGAGTATGCCCTGGTATGGGACGGCCGTGACACCCTTCACTGCCGGAACGACGTCGGGGACGAAATCTGGACTGCGCGTCTTCCCGCGGGCGATGTGGCCGATATCGCCGTCGCGGCCGCCGCGGATCTCGCCATCGCGGTCGGAAAGAACGGTGTCGTCGGCTTCCGTGGCGACGGAAGCGAGGCATGCCGCTTTTTCGGAAACTTCTGCGCGGCTCACCTGTTCGCATCCGGGGCCCTTCTGCTTCTCGATGAAAAGGGCGCGGTCCAGTACCACAGGCATCCCGGACAGCCCGCCAGGACCATCGAGACCGGGGGCGCGACCGTCGCTCTTCTCGGTTCCGAACATCTTGCCAGGCTCGTTGGAAAAAACCGGGTTGTCGCCGTAGATACTGAAGGAAATATTGTAAATGAGATAGAACTTTCCGCCGAGCCGGTGTTCCAACGGATGGATGCGTCCGGCAAAGAGCTCGTCGCAGGTCTCCGGAACGGAGATGTGCTGGTGATTGGCGAAAAGGCCGATGTCCTTCGCCGGGCGAATGTCGAGGGCGGGGCGAAGCAGGTCGTCATCCACAGGATCGAGGACACTATGTTCATCGGCGGCGCCGCCGGCGACGGAGTCACGATCCTTCGGAGCGGTGACGGAACGCGGATACGCCTTCCCCTGACCGGTGGCGTTTCCGACATGTGCCTGAACAGGCAGGGGGCTGTGATTGCCACTGGAATCGACGAACTGGTCCTCATCGCGCCCGATGGCCGGATCCAGGCCAGGACGACGTTCCCAGACAAAATTCTCCAGGTGCTCCCCTGCCGGACCGACGGAAGCGTTTACGTTCTCGGCGAGAGTGGGTTCGGAAAATATGCACCCGGAGCCGAAGACCGGGTTATGCCTTCCGCGGTCGGTTTTCTGGAAGTCTGATGACACGCATGGGATCTTTGCCTATCGTGAATGTTGACCGGCTCAGATCTGATGACTGGGCCGGGCTGATGGGCGTTTCGGCGCTCGAACGGGAAGCTTTCCCGGACGATGCTCAGACGGCGCCCAATATCGCTCTCATGGCTCGGGCCGGTGAGGTGTGGGTCGCCCGTCACCCGGACGACGGCATCGTCGGCGAGGCTATCGTCATCGGGCGTGCGGGGGAGGCGCGGGCGTTTCTTTTCAGTCTTGCCGTGACGCGTTCCTGGCGCCGGCGGGGCGTCGGTTTCATGCTGATGCACGCGATTATCGAGTCGCTGGCCGCCAGAGGTGTGAAAAGTCTCGAACTGACTGTGGACCCGGAAAACCAGCCTGCACTGGGGTTGTATCTCTCGAAACTCGGTTGTGAGAACGTGGAGTTCCTCGCCGATCATTTCGGGCCGGGGCGTCACCGGCAGTTGTTGAGGAAAAATCTCGGATCCAGGGAGACTGAATGAGAATGTATCGTCGGATTGCGCGTATGATTCTCCTGGTGGCCGGAATCAGCCTCTTGATCGCCGTCCAGGCCGAGGCTCGGCCGCGGATTGCCGTCCTTCCGTTTACAAACCCGTCGGGGTTCGATTCCAGTTATCCGATAGGTCCGGGTCTGGCCCAGATGCTGAGACAGAGGCTGATGCAGGCCGGAAAGGTGATCGTCGTCGAACGGGAAGAGTTGTCTGCGATGAAAGACGAACTCAACCTAGCGCAGGACGGATTTTTCGATGTGTCGACGATCCAGGCCAAAGGCGGCTTTCAGGGTGCCGATTACATCCTTCGTGGGAAAGTGCTGGATTTCGGCCATTTCCAGCGGGACACCGGCCTTGGGACACTGGGCAAGCTGGCTGGTGGCTTCATGCACACGAAGGTCACGGCGTATGTGCGTCTCAGCGTCGAAGTGATCGACCTGAAGAACGGCCGGTTGATGTTTTCCGACAATGTAGAAGCCCGCCACGACAAGACCGGCGCGGTTCTTCTCGCCGGCGACCTGAAAAAGGCCCTCGGCGCGGCGCTGAAGCTTGGTTCCTCCGAGTTCGACGCGTCGATGATCGGCCAAGCCACGAGAAAAGCGCTCGACCGGGTGATGTCGCGTCTGAACGGCCTGTTCCGGCTGGAGGCGCGGGTGCAGGCGGTCAGCCCGGACGGCATCGTCATCGACATGGGGACCTCGAGCGGCCTCGCGGAAGGCCGGGAAGGCACGCTGTACGGCGTGACCGAGATACGCAACCGCGCCGGCGTGGTTGTCTGGAGTTCGAAGAAAGAGCTCGGGACCGTCCGGGTCGTCGACGTGCAGCCCGATGGCTCGATGGCGACGGTTCCGCCGGGTGTGACAGCTTCGGAAGGAGACATTGTTTCCTTCGAGGCCCCGTGAGCTTTTTCCGGAGATCTCGTTGCAATAACGTTTCCCGGATCGTATTGCGGGAGGCGCTCTGTGGCTGGTAAAATGAAGTGTACGGGGTCTCTTCACACCCCGCCAGGAGGTAGTGCCATGATCCGTCGACCGGTGCGCCGCTCGGGACTTGCATTGTTCTTTACGATCGCGACGATCGTCGTGATCAGCATCATCGTCTACGGCATGATCCATTTCATGCGGGGCGAGGTCCATCTGACCGAGAATTACGTGGACAGCACCTGCGCGCTGCTTCTGGCCGAGGCCGGCGTCGAAGAGGCTCTGTTCACGATCAAGAGCCGGATGAACGACCCAGAGAACGCTTTCTACAAGCTGATCTCCAAAAGCGACGAGGGAAGCGTCGACATCGACATGTCCCGCCTCGAAGGGAAGGATTCCGCCGTCCCTCCGCTGATCCGCGATGGAAAGATCAAGACCCGCGTCACCTGGAAACGCAATCCCGAAGCTTCGAAAGAGCTCGAGGCGAAGGGGCTTCCGCCAGACGTCCTGCGAAGCGGCCTCATCGTGATCAACTCCCGCGGCACCTACCACCGTACGAG
>MWAR01000601.1 GCA_002068715.1 bacterium ADurb.Bin374 | reverse complement strand
TCGGTGAAAATCGTCGAACGGATGGGCGATCCCGTTCTCGAGCCCGGTGGAATCGCCGAGTGCATCCTTAACGACGACGGTCATTTCCGCTTCGCCGCATTGAAATCCGGTGGAACTCTGATCTGGACGCGCGGCTCATGGAGTGTGGCACGATGTGATGCCAGCGGGACGGATGTGACGTTCAGATGCGACGATATCTCGGGAACGTTGAGCGGCAGAAGGGAAGGGGATGAATTGTATCTGAAATATTTCCCGCGCCCGTTGGAAGCGCTCGCGTTTCGCATGAAACTCCGGGCACCCGTTGCGGCTCCCGGTGACGGATGGCCGGAGCATGCCGACAAGCCCGCGACCTTGGCCGCCGTTCCCGGTGTGTATGGTGGAACGTTCCTGGCTTCGAAGCGGGACGGCAGGGCGGGAAATGACGAGATCGGTTCTGTCCTGGTCGTGCTCGCCCCCTCGGGAGCCGTCGCCGGAACGATCCTTGCCCCGGCTCCGGGCAGCCCGGATGCGACGGCGATTCTGTGCCCGATCGGCGGTGCCTGGCGTCTCGATGGGGACAGACTGCTTCTTCGACCGGCCTGGGGGCGTCCCGGTCCTCCGGCGGCATGGCGGAACATGGGGGTTCAATTCTCGATCGCCGGAAACGAAACGGTGCTCGAAGGCCAGACGTCCCTCGGAGGAGTGCCCGCTGACGGCTGTCGTCTGGAAAAACTCGCTCGCTGGCCCGCAAGCGTCGCGAAGAAACCGGTTCCGCTCGTTCTCTCCAAGATAGGGACTGTAAGCCAGTCCGTCGATAGATCGATAGATAGTGATATACGATTCCCCGCGCGGGTTTCTGCCGATCGTCGTCTGATCTACGTCAGGGCGGCGGATGATCCGCAGACATGGCTTCCGTTTCCGATTGTTTTCGGAACTGACGGCGTGATACGCGTAAATGAGGAAGGCCGGTGCGGATACCTCGTGCGGGGGAGCGACGGAGGGGCTGAGGCCTTTCTCGTGAAGACCGTCGAACCTCCTTCAGAAGGGCCGCCGACGTCGCTCTTCACGAATGGGAGGGGGGACGAACATCCCGCCGTCTTCCCGGCGACTTGCATCGATTCGCTCTGGCTTCTCACGCTCGACATCCATCGACGACCTCTCGGACGGAAGCTCGACGGGGCTGGATTCCGGCGGATGACGGCGGCCGTCTCTGCCGGGCCTGAGCATCCGGTCGAAACAGGAATTGAAAATAAATAGAGATAGCTATAGAATATATGATGAAAGATCGTGAAGATATCGTTCGATGGTATGAGGCTCATCGGCGCGAGATGACGAACGGTGGCGTCTGGTTTCTCGGTGGCGAGCCCGGAACGCAGCCGCCGTCCGCATGGGATGGGGCGGAGCTGCGCGTCCTGATCGTCCGCCTGTCGGGATATCACGATGTTGCAACGGGCGTCACCCATTCATATCTGTATCAGATGGCCCGTGACGTGGAAGGCGTCTTTGCCGACCTCGCTTTCCTGCCCCCGCACAGGGACGAGATGTTGATGCGGCGCGATGGCGTGCCCCTGCTGACTGGGACGACGTCGAAGCGGCCGGCCGCCGACTTCGACCTGATCGCGATCAGCAACTCGATCGTCCAGGAATTGCTGAACCTGCCGGCCCTCCTCCATCACTCGGGAATTCCGCTGACCCGCCAGGGGCGCGCCGAAGGGCGGTCGCCGCTGATCGTTCTCGGGGGAAGCAACTCCTCCGCGACGGCCATTCTTCACGGTGCCGCAGGCGCTCTTCAGGCTGGAGAAGGCCTCGTCGACGGCGTCGTCATCGGCGACGGTGACGAGACGTTCGGCGCGCTGCTACGGACACTGGTCGCGCACCGATCCGCTTCGCGGGCCGAACGCCTGGAGCGAGTTCGGGAAAGCGTCGCCGGTTTTTACGACCCATCGAAATATAAACATAAATATACAGAAACGGGCAGGCTCGCCGAGATCGTTCCGGAGCCAGGCGCGCCATTTCCCGTCAAGGCGAATCGCGCGGATTTGTCCGGGCTCCGGCGGGCTCATTCAACAAGCCCGATCTGGTATGACGAGGATTCCGCGGGGGCGTCGCATGTCATCGTGACGGCGGGCTGCCCGTATGTCTGCTCGTTCTGCAAGGAATCGTGGGAACAGAAGCCGTATCGCGAGCGCGCCGTCGACGATGTCGTCCGCGACGCGCTCGAACTGAAGGCCGCGCTTGGGCTCCACGAGATCGCTCTGTATACGTTCAATGCGAACACCTATACGGGACTGATGCCCCTGCTTGACCGGCTGGATCCGATGTTCGAGCGCGTCGCCATCAAGAGCCAGAGGTTCGACGCGATCGCTAAGGCGCCGGCGCTGCTCGAACGGCAGCTCGCCGCCGGAAAGCGCAGCTACACCTGCGCAATGGAGGGCGTCAGCGACCGCCTCCGGACACTGCTGCAGAAAGGCCTGCCGGAAACTCGCCTCATGGCCGGTTTCGACGAGCTGTTCAGAAAGAGTGTCCGGCAGATGAAGGTGTTCGTCATCGTGACCGGCTTCGAGGAAAAAGCGGATCTCGACGAGTTCGCGTCGTTCCTCTCGAAGCTCCGGAAAAAGCTCGACGGAATGAAGGGCCGGCCGGTTCTGACGTTCTCGTTCGCGACGCTATTCCGGCCGCCGCATACCCCGCTTCAATACGCGTTTCCCAGACCTGGCCCCGACGAACTCGAGCGCATCGAGCAAGAACTTGCGGCACTGGTCCGCAAAGCCGGGTTCGAAACGAGAACGAGTGCCGGCGCTTCCGATGCGGTGGTGTCGGAGTATCTTGCCTACGGAGACCGTCGGTGCACGCCCATCCTCGTGTCCGCGTCGATCGAGCGTAACCAGCGATATCGCGGCGAAATAGATCGTGAGACGGCTGCGTTCTGGACGCAGGCCGTGAAGCGGGCCAGTCTTGCCGATGCCTTGTTTCCGCGTGGCGAATCCGGCGAGGTTCTGCCATGGGACGACATCGACGTCGGGGTCACGAAGGCGTTTCTTCACGGCAACTGGAACATGCTTCGCGAGGGGCGCGAACTTCCTTCGTGCATTCGCCCGCCCTGGGGAAGCGGCCAGTGCAGCGGTTGCGGCGCGTGTCGCTCGGAAGCCGAGCGGAAGCGAACGCTCGAAACCGGCCCGGGGGAGATGGCGAAGACGTCAGCTCTTCCGGCCGCTCCCGCAAAATTCGTGCGGTTCCGCGTGGAAGCACAGGTGCCGCGGC
>MWAR01000600.1 GCA_002068715.1 bacterium ADurb.Bin374 | reverse complement strand
CTCTGAGGCACGCGAGTATATACTCGTTTTCGGCCGTCGCCGCCACGATGCTGTCCAGGCTCCGTTCCTGGGTTTCGAGACGCAGCCGGTCCGCGCTGTCCTCGAAACGGCCCAGGGTGTGGTTGCCGATTACGGCGAGGATCAGGAGGGGAATGCCGAACGCGAGCAGCGCGAGCCGCCCGAAGCCGGATTCAGCAGTTTTCATGCCGATCCTCCTTCATTTCCGGCTGTCTGACGATGGCAAAGAGGGTCGTGTCGTCGAGCCGCGGCGGCGGGCTGACCTCGTCGACCCGGTGCATCATGCGTGCGATCCACTCCTCCGCGCGGTCCGCGGACAGCTCGGCGGCCCACTCTTGCAGGCGTTCGAAGCCGATGGGGTGTTGCCCCGCGTCGAGCGCTTCTATGAAGCCGTCCGTCGCTATCAGCATGCGCGTGCCCGGACTCATCACAACCTTTTCGAGCGTCCTGACGGCCGGCTTCTTTCCGCGACCGAGCGGAAGCATCGGGGAACCGACTAGACGCGGTTTTCCGGAGGCATCGATGAAGACGGGATAGGGATGGCCGCAGGTGATGAACTCGATCTCGTGGCTGACCGGGTCGAGAATGCCGCAGATGGCCGACATGAAGCGTCGCGCGTCACGTTGGCGCTTGAGAAGCGTGTCGAGGGTGTCGGCGAAATCGCTCGATGTCAGCTTTTCCGACTGGCTCCAGTGGAATGTCGCCGCGCGGGAAAAAGCCATCAACAGCGCCGCCGCGACCCCGTGGCCGGTGATGTCGCCGACGAGAAACGCGAACCGGCCGTCCGGCAGGCGGAAGCCGTCGAGACAGTCTCCGCTCAGATCTGAAGCTGTAAAAATTTTTCCTGCTATTGAATAGCCCGGCATGTCCGGAAACTTCGTCGGAACGAGCCCTTCCTGGACGTTGCGGGCGACCTGGAGTTCGCGGCTCTCGGCCATCATCTCGTTGAATGTCTGGAACAGGCGGGCCATCTCGTCGTTTCCGACGACTTCGAGGCGCTTGTCGAAATTGCGTGCCGAGAGTGCCTGGACGGCGCCTTCGATCTCCTGGAGCGGTTTCAGAAGCTGTTTTGCGATGCCGAAGGCGAGAATGGCGAGCATGACGAGGAACGCTGCCTCGGTCGCGACGATATCGCGCCAGAGGCGGCGAATGCGGTCGACGTACCGGTCGTCCGCGTAGTAGGCGATGAGACAATGGTCCGCGAGGTTCGGACTGGCGATGCAGACGGCGAATCCGCCCTTCCCGCCGAGCGACAGACGCGACGTCTGGGGTCGGCCGGTGATCCAGCTTGCCATGGCAAGTTTCGAAAGGCCGCGAGCGAGGGAGCTGGGCGGTGGAAGCGGCCAGGTGTTCTTCTGCATGTCGAGGGCGAAGAACCGGATCCAGCCACCGTCGAACTCCTGGCGCTGAAGGGATTTCCGTCGGAGATAGGTCTTGACGGCCGTGGCGAGGGGAAGGCGCGTCTCCATGTAGGCCACCTCGCCTCTGCCGCGCGGGAGCGCGGCGAGATAATACAGAATCTTGTTCGAGCCTGACTGGACCAGCTGGACCCGCTTGTTCTGGCTGATCAGCGTCGAGAAACCCATGTCGTCGCGCCGTACCATCTGGTCGGTGAGGGAGTTTCCCTTGTATGGCTTTTCGGAGAGCCGTGCCGGTTCATACCGCTCGATTGCCCTGCGGGCCATGCTCATCAGCAGGGTCTCGCGGTCGGTCGGTCCGGTGGGCGTCGAGGAATAAACCAGCTGTCCGGCTGCATCGCGGAGCTGCAGCCAGTCTGCGAGCTTCGCGCGCCGGAGGGACCGGAGAATGGCGGCCCCGTCGGCGGTTCCGCTCGCGTCGGCTGCCCGCTGGATATACGGCCTCATCGCCGTGGTGGCTGACGCCAGATGTCCGTTGAATCCCTGTGAGAGATTCCGGATCGCTTCGTCCTGCGCGGCTTTGACCCGCGTGCCGAGAACGTCCTGATACCTGTCAACCACGTCGATGGAGCCGACCATGATGCTGAACAGCGGAATCGAAGTCGATGCGAGAAACAGCATCACCAGGAGAAAACGGAGTCGCAGGCGAGTCGTTCGGTTCGAACCGGTCAGGACGAGGAGAGAGATGATCAGGAGCGCGACGGCCAGGGCTCTCACCGCGAGCCGGACGAATTCTTCCCGGGAGGCGGGCGGTTCGAACGCACCGTAGACGATTCGCCCGTCCGATGTTTCGAGGAATTCCCAGTGGAAGCCGCCATGCATGCCGCTCATGGAGTGCCCTTCGGCGGATATCGTTTTGTAAGCCCGCGTGGCCAGCGGATCGATAAGTCTGCCGCGTTGCAGCACGATGTCCTCGCCGGTGCGGCCGAAGCCCGCGATCAGGATGTCGCGTTTGCCGCCGGGCGGAAGGAGCAGGTTGAAAAATTCGGCTTCCGTCGGAGCCGTGAGACAGTGAAGGATTCTGACGCCTTTCGCATCGGCGTTCCAGGCGACGTAGCCCTTCCCTTTGTCGCTGAACACCTCGATGAGCCGGCCACGCTCGTTCCTGAGCCAGACCAGGTCGCGCCCCTCGCCGATCAGAAAGGGAAGTTTGCGGTCGATCTGCTTTCCATACTCCGCCACGAGCCGCTCGTTTCCGGTCGTCAGGGCGCGTGCGAGCCGGTCCATCAGCCACAGGTTCGTTGCGTTCGCGGGAGAGATATCGATGCGACGGCCGTCGGCGTCGTACCGGTAGAATGCCGTCGTTATTCCGCGTCGGCCGGCCATCTGCCTGAGTCTGTCGGCCGTCGCGCCGGCGATCCTCAGAAGGGGAAGCAGGGTCGCCCTGGCGTACAGATCGGAATTCGAGCTTGCCGCAAGCTCCGTCACCCTGTCGGAAGCCCGGGCGGCAAAAGCCTGCCGGGCCTGGTGCTCGCGATGATCGATCCAGGCTTCGAGGCCGATCCAGGCTGAAAGGATGAGAATCACGGCCTGGATCGCCAGACTCGTCCTCTCGTGGCGGCTGGTGCCGTGCTCGGCGCTCATTGCCTCATGATACCTCTTGCCCGGAGAAATGACGAGTGCAAAATCCTCCGGCATAGGCTACTCTGAACGGCGATGAATCGAATGACAAGGCTCGTTCCGACGGCGCTCTGGCTTATCGCGGGGGTGGCGATGGCCCTCGGCTGTATCGGCCTGACCATGGGGTGCGACGTCTGGTTCCACCTGATGAACGGCGGGGCGATCCTGGCTGAAGGGGCGCTTCCTCATGCCGACCGGTGGCTGATCCCTCTGCCCGACGTCGCACCCAGGTTTTTTCCGAATTACGAGTGGCTGTTCGGGGTGGTGGTTCAGACCGTCTGGCGCTGGGGCGGCTACGCAGGCATCGATCTCCTGCGAGGCGTGCTGATTCTCGCGGCGTTCCTGTTCGTGGGCGTCGCTTCGTGGCGTCGGGCGGGAACGTCACCTCTCGCGCGGCATCTTGCGCCGGCCCTTCTTCTTCTCGGGTTCGCCGCCGCATCGACACGCTTCGAGCCTCGTCCGCACCTCGTATCCGTTGCCGGGCTCGCCCTTATGACCCTGCTCGTGCGCATGCCGGGACTCCGTGGGGTGGTCTGCCTAGTTCCGGCCGCACTGCTCTGGGCGAATTGCCACATCGAGATTCTCTTCGGCATCGTGTATGCGTTGATCTGGCTCGTTCCGGACCGCTCGGGAACGAAACCGAAGACGGATGACTGGAAATACCACGCGCTATATGTGATTGTTCTCGTGACGGCCGCCGCGCTGTCCCCGGCCGGGTCGCATCTGGTCGGCCAGGCTGGTTCCTACTACGAAGGCGAACGGATGATCAGGAACTTGGGGTTCTGGAACGTCGAACTGGTGCCGATGACGTTCGAACCATACGGAAGCCCCAGGAATCTGCTCATACTCATGGCATGGGCAGCCATTATCATACGGGTGTTCAGGAAACGGAATTTCATCGATCCCGAGACGCTTTCCGCCGCGGCCTTTATAATATTGCCTTTTATAAGCGTAAGATATATCATAACCTCAGCCGTCGTCCTCGTTCCGTTTCTTGCTGGAATACCGGGCGAGATATTCCCGAACGAAGGGGAGGGCGAAGCGTCGCCGAAGCACGCGGTCGCGGGAATTCTCGGAATCGCTGCCGTGCTGCTGTTCGCGCCGTCGGTGTTCCTGCCGGGACATTGTTCCCGTCCGCATCCGGCAGGCTGCGCGGCGCCGGCCGATGCCTACGACTCCGCCGGTGAGTTCCCCGATGCGGCGCTCCGGTTCCTGACGCGCAACGGTCTCGGCCGACGTCTGTTCTCGCACGATATGTGGGGCAACTTCGTCGCGTTCTACGACAATCCCTGCGTGCATTCCGCATTCGCCCCCCGCCGGATGCCCTATATGAGCGCGATGTTCCAGACAATGCCGTGGCAGAGAGTCGAGAGGTATCTCAAGGCGGTCGTCGACGACGGCGCATGGCGCCGTTTGAGTGCCGACGCGAAGATCGACACCATCATTCTGCCGTATCCCGAAAATGCCTCGGATCCCTGGCGTGAGTTCCTGCGGCGGATCGCCTTCAGCTCTGACTGGAAGCTAGTCTGGTGGGATGACACGGCTCTCGTCTACCTCGCCTCGACAAGCCCATGGCTGGAACGGGAAGGCCGGACCTTCTCCGCGGCGAGGCCCGATCGATGGATCGTCACGGACGTTTTTCCGGCATCTCCGGCGGATCGCGCAGCGGCTCTCGCCGAGATGAGAAGAGCGCGGGAGACACCGGAGGGCGGGCGTGTCATCAGGTCCCTGCACTGGATGGCCAGCCTGATGATGCAGGATGGCGATGCAACGGCCACGATACGTCTGCTCGAAGCCGTTCGGACCAAGACCGGTTCCCAGGAACGCATGCTGAAAGCGCATCTCGGCGAAGCGTATGCCCGCCTGTCGCGATGGCCGGAGGCATACGACCATCTTGCCGTCGCCGCCCGGGAGCCGGCATCCTCGGCCGTTCTGTTCTACAACCTCGCCGTTGCGGCCGCGCGGTGCGAACATCTGACTGAAGCCGCGGAGGCGCTGAAACGATGCCTTGCCTGCGATCCGTCGTTCAGCCGGGCGCTGGAGTTGCGGGCCCTCCTCGCCGGGGCCGGCGTGGATGGATTTTGACAGGCCCCCGGGTGTTGGGATAAAGTGAATTAGGGCTGGAAAGCCCAAGCACTCTGCGTTCGAGAAGAGAAAACCGTGTCGAGTCCGACGCTTCCAACAGCCTCGCCAACCGGAACCCCACAGAAAAAAAATCCTGCCGGGGCGCCTGAACCCGCAGGCTTGCGAGGTTTTTTCGCCAACATCAGGGACAATTCGACCGTCAAAATTCCGGTGATGTGTATCGGAGCCTCTCTGCTTCTCGATCTTGCGTCGGTCCTTGTCTGGGGAACGGTCTGGCATATCCCCCGGGGTCTGTGCAATGTGCTGATCCTGACGTGGGTCCTGACCGCCTGCGGCGATATCTTCCTCCCGGTGGCGGCCATTCTCCTGGTGCCGGGCACCCTCTTCCTTGGCGGGTTGTGCCTCTGGAAAGGGCTCGCCGCGGAATTTCTGCTCGAGATGTTCATTATGGCGGTTCTGGCCGGCGCGATCTCGGCCATCAACAGCCTCAACGCGTCGGGCGCGGTCCCACTGGCTCGGTATCAGAAGCTCGAAAAGCAGCAGCGCGACGAACGGGAAGACCGTTTCCAGCTGCTTCTCCAGTTCAGTCTGCTCGGGTGTCTGACGAACATGGAGCGGGTGTTCGACCAGGCGTTCCAGATCCTCCAGAAGTATTTCCGGGTGCAGCAGGCCGTAATCTATCTTGCAGACTATACAACGAACGAATTGCGGCCCGCCCGGGCCGTCGGGTTC
>MWAR01000599.1 GCA_002068715.1 bacterium ADurb.Bin374 | reverse complement strand
CCCCGCCGCACTTCCCGCCAGGCGTCGCGACGCGGGAAGTGCGGGAATATCGGTCGTCAGACCACCCATGACCCCCGTGAACGTCCAAGCATAGGTGCCATCGAGCGTTTCGGCTGATGTTCCGCCCGTAACCGATATGAAGGCAAGCTTTTCACCGGGCTCGAGAACCGGAAGGTGCAGCGTGCCGTTATTCGCAACGGTCGAATTGAAAAAGTCATACACCCCATATTCACCGACTGGAAGGGTCGTGAGTGTCCCGTCATACGATGTCCAGTCGATCGAATTCGTGGTGTATCCGTTCACCTCGACCCTGATCGGAACGGTCTGACCAGAAGGCACGACGTTCACTTCGGGCGCCTTGAAGGTGATCTTCGTTTTCGAGATGGAGAGAATCTCGTTTCCCTGAACGGTTTTGGAGTCCCCTACTTTCACCTTCGTGACCGAACTGTCGGGAACGAAATTCGTTCCATACAACGTCAGGGTTTTTCCGGGCACGGATCGCCGGGGGCTCAGGTGCACGAGTTCGGGTTGTATGGTGATCGTGACGCTCGAGATGCCGTCGAGCTGATACTCGGGGCTGTTGATGGACACATCGAGGATCCCCGTCTCCGCCTTCGCCGGCAGCTGGATCCGGAGGTCCCGGCCGGCGGTCGTATACCCAAGAACCGTGCAATCGAGACCGTTCAGACGAATTCTGTTCGATGCCCCGACGAGATGGAAGTTCCGTCCATACAGGGTGACGATGCCGTTCGGTTTTGAAGACGTCGGCACCACTTCCCGTGCAACAGGTTTTGCCGTGAAAATGACGGGGGAGGCTTCGTGAGACGTTTCGCCACCGATTATGACCCTGACCTCGCCCGTTTCAACCTCGGCTGGCAGCTGAACCGTGATCACACCGTTATTTCCGGTGTTCCAGTCGAGTATGGACACGTCCTTTCCGGCAACGGTGACCCTGCCCCGGGTCGTTCCGATACCGCGCGCAACGACGGAAATTCTCTCGCCATCGGTTCCGAAAGCAGGAGACAGAGACACGACCTCGAAGTCGCGCGTTGCCGTCGCCGTCGCGTCGGTCATGGTGAGGGTCACCCCTTCGGTGATGATGCCGGAGCGCACCCTGACATTTTCTCTGTAAGAGGGTGTATACCCCTGTGCACGGGCCGTCACCCGGTAATCACCGGCTGCAAGGTTCAGCATCAGGAAGGTTCCGTTGCTGGCGGTGATCGCCTGAACATTTCCGGCCTCGACGATTGCCTGGTCGATCGCTGCCGAGGCGCTCGATGTCACCGCACCCGAGATGCCTCCCGAATCGAGATCCGTGATGTAAAGAGGTTTTCCGCCAGATTCATCACCGGAAGAGTTCACTCCGCCGCACCCGGTGAAAAAAATCAGTGCACTGAAAAGAAGAGGGAAAAGGCGAGAGAGCACCGTTATGTTTTCCCGGGGCACGTCCAAATTCCCTCCAGCCCTGACAAGGGAGTGCGTGTGCATAGTGTAGAAAGTCGAAAGAATTCTGACAGATCGCCTATACCCTGTCAAGTTTGGTGCACTTTCTGCCGAAATCACTAGGGAGAAATTCTGTGTTCACGGTGCCACGTTCCAGAACGACAGGAGATACGTATGAGGCAAACAACAAGGTCCACCTATTCCACCACCATCTTCAAGGGCAGCAGGGTTGTCGCAGTCATCCTGCTTCTCCTTGCCTGCGTCGGCACGCTGTTTGCCGATGTCGGGGGAGTCACTCTGACGGTGGACACGGAACCCTCGTATACGTCAGGGATGATTTTCAATGGTGGCGCCAAAGTCACCCTGAAGGCCGCCTGGACGCAAGGTGACACACCGCCGTTCGGCGCCACCTTCATGACCGGAGGGAGCGCGATCGGCACCGTCAACACCTCCGAAAAGAACGCTCAGTTCGTCACCTCCGGCGCGGCACTCGGCCCCGGCGACAAGGATTTCACCGTCTCGGTCATCGAAACCGCCGTTCCGAACGCGGTCGCCAAACCGGGCACGGGAAACCGAACCATTTCGATCAACACCGAGGCTCCGACGATCAACGTGAGCATCGATAACGGTTCCAGTTTCTCGAACCAGTCGCCGAACAACGTCGTGAACGTCACCGTCACCTCCGCCAACAAGGATATCAGCGGAACGCCTGACATCACCATCTCCCCCAGCGCAGGAACCTCGCTCGCCCAGGACGGCACACCCACGTCCCGTGTGTTCAAATACAAGATCACCCTTTCGTCCGCTTCGACGGGCCAGTATACCGTCCGCGCCGTCTACGAAGGTCCCTCGCCCGCCGCGATCACCCAGATCTCGACTCCCAATCCCACGCATCTCACCGCCGTCACCCTGTCCGGAACCATTTCAAGCAATATCAAAAGCGTCGCCGTTTATGAAGGCGCCAACAAGGTTGCAGACGCCTCCGTCAATACGACCGCGCTGACCTGGACGGCCAACCTCTCGGGGCTGACGGAAGGCACCCACACCTACGTGGTGAAGGGAAAAGATGCCCTGGGGAACGAGTCCGCTCCCTCTGCCGACTTCAAGGTCGTCATCGACCAGACCAAGCCCCAGGCGCCGACGCTCATTCAGCCGGTTTCTCCGACCTCCTCGAAGAAGATAACGATCAACGGCACCGGCGCCCTCGATCTCGGCACTACGAAATCGACGCCGATCACCGTCCTGCTCTTCGACATGACCGGCCAGATCGCCAGCGTGACCGCCAATGCCGACGGCACGTTCACCTTCGCCGACGTCACCCTCAAGCAGGAAGGCGACAACATTCTCTACGCCCGCTGCGAGGATAACGCGAAGGGTTCGCCCGGCAACATTTCCGACAGCTCCCCCGCCATCCGCGTCGTCCTCGATACGAACACCGCCGCGCACACCACGGTCAACGCTGTCGTCGTCGCTCAGGGAACCAATCTCGCGAGCACCTCGGTGCCGTTCCCCGCGACTACATACCTGGCTCCCGGCGATTACTCGGTCCAGATAACCTACAACGAAGACATGGATCGCACTGTCATGCCGAGTATCGGAGTCAAGCCGACGACCGGTTCCGAAGTCGTCACCACCTCCGGTTCCTGGATTGCATCGAACACGTTCGTCGGCCAGTTCTCGGTCCCGTCGGGTCAGGGAACAACCTGGGACGGCCAGGCCGCACTGCGCATCTTCGGCGCCAAGGATGCCGCCGGAAACCTGCAGGATGTCTACAACCAGGCGACTGCGTTCAGGCTCGACACCACCGCTCCGGCCACCAGCATGGATTCGATGGATACGATCTACGTGTCCAGCTCCACGACCAGCATCACCCTCAAGGGAACTTCCAACGACAGCGGCTCTCTCGTCGGCTACGTCGAGATCGCAACTTCCACGTTCACGGGCGCTCCGCCGACCAGCGGGCTGCGCGTGCCGATCTTCAACGGCCCGAACGTCTCCTGGACCCACAACTGGGATGTTTCGACACTGCCCGCCGGCAAATACAAGCTGTGGGCGTATGCAGCCGACCAGGCCAAGCCGTCTCCGAACGTCGAGGCAAAGTCGAACTACCGCACCGTCATCGTCAGCCGGGCGAATCCGACCGTCGTCAGGATCAGCCTCGACGACGAGACCACCGACCTTCCGACGGCCAGCACCCCGAAGATCGCGAGCGACGTCACCAAGATCACAGCGGTCTTCCAGGATGGCGGAACCGCCGGCCTGAACCTGAACGTGCCGCCCACGATGTTCACCCTCATGCACAACGCAACCAGCAAGAACATCACCGGCAACTTCACGAACAACGGCAGCAACACGGTCATCTTCACCTTCCCCAAGCTCACCGATAACGGCACCTACACGATCTCCGTGCAACCGGTCGACAATGCCGGCAACACGTCACTGGCCGTCGCCACCAGGTCGTTCAACCTCGACACGAGCGCTCCCACAGGCGTGACCGTCATGCCCGGGACCGGCGCATATGCGAATACGACCTATCCCTCGCTTCACGTCGACCAGGTATGGGCCACCATCCAGGATGACGAAGCCGACTACGCGAAATCCCTCATCAATGTCGCCTACAACGGCATCACGGTCGGCAACCAGCTCGCCGGCGCTTCGACGACGGCCATCGTGTGGGATCTCTACGGTTCGACCGCTTCGGCGCCGACGGACCAGTCCGGAGACGGCCGGTATGACGTCACAGTCACGCCCCGCGATACGGGCGGAAACATCGGCACGGCTCAGAAATCCTACTTCTATTTCGATTCCCAGGCGCCCATGATCTCGTCGCTGTCACACGCCTCGGGAACCTGGATCGGCCTCGCCAGCAACGCCATCGTCCTCACCATGTCCGACGCCCCGGCCGACCTGGTTAAGTATGCCGGCGCGAAAACGGCCCAGGATTCATCCTGGCAGAATGGTTCCGGCAGCGGCTGCAACACCGCCATGTCGTCCTTCACGGCGACCCTCGGCACCGTGGTGAACAACGGCACGATGAGCGCCCCCAACACGCTCACGGTTACGCGCCATCCAGCCCCGAGTTCCACGACGAACCCCGAAGGCGTCGCAACGCTCTCGATGCGCGCCATCCTGCTCGACAACGTCACGAACACCTCGCCCAACAGCCGCACCATCGATTACATACACCAGTTCGACTTCCTGCGGCCCACCTTCAAGTTCACGAAGCCGCTCCAGAGCCAGAAATACTGCAAGACCTCGCTGGCGGTTGAAGCCGGCGTGGCCGACCGCGGAACAGGAGCGAACCTCCAGATCATGCAGTCGG
>MWAR01000598.1 GCA_002068715.1 bacterium ADurb.Bin374 | reverse complement strand
GCTTCCCAGGCTCACGAAGCGGGTTCGGTCAAGCTCGGCCCCCTGCCCTTCTCCGCCAACCCCGGCTTCTCGAACTTCGCGCTGACGCAGGCCGTCGGCCAGGTCACCGTCGACGGTCACACCTACCTCCCGGCTCTCCACAAAGAATTCGCCGCCCTTCCGAAGAACGGCGCGGAAAACCGGATGCTCGGCCCGATCGAGACCGAACTCGGCTTCCACTTCATCCGCATCGACTCCTACAAGGTCGACCAGTTCAAGCCCTTCGAAAGCCTGAAGGACGAACTGCGCAACATCATGACCTTCGAGCCCACCGAGGTCGCGATCCAGGACTTCTTCGCGAAGAACCAGGAAAAGTTCGACACTCCCGAGTCACGCAAGCTGCGCCAGATTCTCGTCTCCGACGAGGAAACGGCCAACGACGTGTACAAGCGGCTGCAGAACGGCGAGATCTTCTCGCTGCTCGCGAAGCGCTACTCGATCGACGGCAGCGGCATGGAAGGCGGCAGCATCGGCAAGATCCGCCGCCGCCAGCTTCCCGCGAACGTCGAGGAAGCCGTCTGGAAGCTGAATGTCGGCCAGTTCACCGCGCCGCTGCAGACCAGTTACGGCTGGTCCGTCATCCTCTACGAGGGCGAGGGCGACCGCGGCGAGAAGGCGAAACTCGACAACACCGTTCGCGAAAAGATCCGGGCCCAGCTGAAGCAAGAATATATGCAGGAATATTATTCCGGCTTCCTGACCGGCATGCGCAACCAGGCACACGTCATCCGCAACCAGGAACTGCTCAAACTGCTGTAATGATGATCGATCGACGGGGGCGGGCCAACCGGCCCGTCCCCGTTGTTTTATCCGAGGACGAACGCACATGAGACTCGACAAATTTCTTCAGGCGACCGGTCTGATCAAACGCCGCGTTCTCGCGAATGAAGCCTGTAAACGTGGCCTGATCTCGGTCAACGGCACCCCGGCCAAGCCCACCCGCGAGATCGCGACGGGCGACGTCGTCAGGCTCGACCTTCCCCGCCGGGAGCTCGAAGTCCGCGTCCTGAAGACGCTGACGCAACCGACCATGCCGCGGGCGAAGCGGGACGAGTTTCTCGAAACGATCAGGGATGTCGCAAAAATCCCGACGGACGACTGGTGGCAGGATGACCAGTGACGGCAAACTGCCGGCGAAAAAATCGCTGGGACAGAACTTCTGCACCGACGCGAGGCTGCCCGCCGAGATCGTCCGCAGGCTCGCCGCCGGCCCCGGCGACGTGATCTGGGAGATCGGCCCCGGGACCGGTGCGCTAACGGAGAAGCTGATCTCGACCGGCGCGTCGGTCGAGGCGTTCGAGATCGACGAGCGTATGCGGGAGGAGCTCACCAGGTTCGGAGACCGCCTCGTCGTCCGCTGGGGCGACGTCATGGAGATGGACCTCGCCCCGCTGGTGCCGGCCGGAAGACGGCTGCTCGTCACGGGCAACCTGCCGTATTACTGCGGCACGGCGATTCTCCGGCGTCTTCTGATGCTGAAGCCCCAACCCACCCGGCTCGTTTTCCTTCTCCAGGACGAGGTCGCACGCAAAGCCGCGGCGAAGCCGGGCGCCGACGCCTACGGATTCCTCTCGGCCCAGGTGCGGCTGTTCGCCGAGCCGGTTCTCGGAACGCGGTATTCCCCCGCCTCGTTCCGGCCCTCTCCCAAGGTCTACAGCACGATCCTCGAACTGCGGCCCCTGCCTCTCGACACGGGCGAGTCGGAACGTCGGGAGCGCGCCCTGAAGCTTCTCTCGGTCATGCTGGGAAGCCGGCGCAAGATGGCGCTTCCCTTGTTGAAGCATGCCTTCCCCGGCGCGAAGCCGCCTTGGGAAGATCGTTTCATATCTTTGAATATTGATTCAAAGAGCCGTGGCGAAATCATTCCCCTGGAAACCGTCATCGAACTGGCGTCTCAGCCATTTTCCTGAATGACCGGAATGGCGGGTGTCGCTATCTGCCGTCGTCTTCGTCATCTTCGACGGCCCGGAGCGAGGCCGCTGCCTTTGCGGTGAAGCCGCGCGGTGTCTGGGACGCCGTCGATAGCCCAGTCAGCCGCTGAACGGCGATGCCGGCGAGCATCATGCCGAAGATGGCGGTCATGTATCCGATCGAGCCCTGGATCATCCGGGGCCGCCCCCGCGTCAGCGTCACCTCGTGCCGCTCGCCGGGAATCTCGTCGGGGTGGTAAGGCATGATCGGCGGCTCGACAGAGGAGACCACGGTGATGCCCCGTTCGATGCCGAAACTCCGCAGCCGTTTCCTGATGCGGCGCGCGAAGGGACAGATCGTGGTCTCGCTGATGTCACAGGCTTTCACGAGCGCGGGGTCGATCTTCGCGGCTGCGCCCATGGCGGAAAGAAGCGGTAGCCCGGCCTTCACCGTCTCGACCATGAGGGTGATCTTCGGATTGAACGAGTCGATCGCGTCGATGACGAGCGAATACGGGCGCTGCAGAAGGCCGGCGATCTGTTCCCGGTCGAAAAAGACCTGGTGTCGTTCGACGACGCAGACAGGATTTATATCAAGCACTCTATCACCCATTGCATCGACTTTCGGCCTGCCGATCGTCGATTCGAGGGCCATGATCTGGCGGTTCAGGTTGGTACGGCCGATCGTGTCGAAATCGACCAGCGTCAGGTGCCCGACTCCGGCTCGCGCAAGCCCCTCGACGGCATACGACCCGACGCCGCCCATGCCGAATACGGCAACGTGCGCACCCTCCAGCTTGTTGAGCGCGCCAGGCCCGATCAGCAATTCCGTCCGATAAAACCGCGTCTCGTCCCCGACCATGTCAGCCCCCGCCATCCTCCGAATCGATGTAGCAGGAGAATACCACAGCACGACGTCCGACCCAAGGGCGGGGTCAGCCGAAGATGCGGCGCACCGTCGAGGCGGCTGCAGCCTGAATATCCTCGACGGCAACGCCGCGAAGGTCGGCCAGATACGCTGCAATTCCCGGCAGGGAAGCCGGCTCGTTGCAGGGAGCCTGGAAGAAATAGGGTTTCAGATCGGGAGCGTCGGTTTCGAGAACGAACCCGTCGATCGGGATGTCCCGGGCGACAGCCGGCGTTTTCCGCGCCTGGGGCATGCACAGGGAGCC
>MWAR01000597.1 GCA_002068715.1 bacterium ADurb.Bin374 | reverse complement strand
GCCGCGGCGAAACATCTCCCGCCAGTCCCCAGCGAGCATTTCATAGTATGCGATATTATATGCAATCTGTTCGTTCGTGGCGAGGCTATTAACCAGTTCAGATCGCGTTCGGATCTTCGCCTTCTCGAGCTCTTCCGGCGTGACCGGCTCGTTCCTGAGCTTCTCGATCTCCTCGATGATGGCGACTTCGCACTCTTCGGCCGTATGGCCTTGCGCAGGCAGAGCGTAGAAGGAGTAGAGATTCGGATATTTGCTGCCGGGATAGCCGCTCCAGGTCCCGACGCTGATGGCGATTTTCTTCTCCTTCACGAGCTTCCGGTAGAGCCGCGAGGAGCGGCCGCCGGAAACGATGTCGTTGAGCACGTCGAACTTCACGGTGGCTACGTCGTTGAAGTCAGGCACATGGTAGCCGATCACGAGATACGGCTGGCTCTGGAGCTCGAGCGTGACCCGCCGTTCGCCCCTCTGCGGAGGCTCTTCCGTGACCACGGGGTCGGGTTTCGGCTGGAGCGGCAGACGCCCGAAATACGTTTCGGCCCACGCCCTGCACTGCGCCGGATCGACGTCGCCGACGATGACCGCGGTCAGGTTCGACGCCGTGTAATGCTTTCTGAAGAACTGCTCCGCCTTTTCCCGGCTGATCGCCTTCAGGTCGGACATGTGGCCGATGATCGGCTCGCCGTAGGGATGCGCGAGGAATGCGAGGTGGCCGAACTCCTCGAACAGCTTCCCGACCGGCCTGTTGTCGACGCTCATCCGGCGTTCTTCCATGATGACGTCCTTTTCCGTGTAGAATTCGCGAAGGCAGGGGTTGAGGAACCGGTCCGACTCCATCGAAAACCACATCTCGAGTTTGTTCGACGGGAAGCTCGATGTATATCCGGTGAAATCGTAACTCGTGAACGCATTCAGGCCGACGCCGCCGGCCTTCTCGATCGCCTCGGCGAACTCGTTGTTCACGACGAACTGCTTCGCGGCCGTCTTCGCCTCGTCGTATTCCTTCCGAAGCGCATCGATGACCTTCGGATCGGCGCGGGTTCCCTTGATCTCTTCCGCGCGAAGCCTCGCGAACGCCTGATCTTCCTTCTTCATGCACTCGAGCTCTTTCGCGAGATCCTTCGTACCGATGGTGTTCGTCCCCTTGAACGCCATGTGCTCGAAGATGTGGGCGATGCCGGTGATGCCCTTGGTTTCGTTGACCGATCCGACATCGGCGAAGGTCATCATCGAGACGACCGGCGCGTCATGCCGTTCGACGACGATGAACTTCATCCCGTTCGCAAGGGTGAAACTGGCCACCCGCTTTTCGAATTCGGCAAGATTCTGCGCCCACAGGGCAACCGAACCGACCAGTGTGAACACAACGAGAAATGGGATCATGGCTTTCCTGGAACGAGTCATCTGACGGGGGCCTCCTGAACCAGCGATGAGAAAACATGAACGATCATTCCCAGATAATACCAGCGTTCTTCCGATAGGGGAAAAGGTTCGTGGCAGGAGGCGGTCGTAAACGACGCCGAGCACTCCACGGCCGTCCTGATGGCGCTCAAGAACAAGATGGACCTTTCGCTCGAAATCGCCGTCCCCGAAGTGTTCGCCGTCATGTCCACGGTCTGGATCACCGCCCATATCGTCATCGACGGCGAAAGCACCTGAATCGAAAAGGCGCAGCTGATTTCGGTCTATTCAGAGGCAAAAAGCCTGCCGAAAGGGGGCAATCCCTCTGGCAGGCTCATGACGAGCGATCAGGCTTTTCGGTCCGGGCTCAGTCTCTTTTCTTGCCGTTCTTGCGGGGTTTCGAGAGAACCGGTTTCACGCGCCATATCTCATTGGCATACTGGCTGATGGTGCGGTCGGACGAGAATTTGCCCATCTTCGCGACGTTCAGGATGGCCATCCGGTTCCACTTCTCCTGGTCTCGGTAGGTGTCCTCGAGCCGCTGCTGGCAGCGCGCGTAATCCTCGAAATCCGCGAGCACCATGAAGTAGTCGCCGCCGGAGAGCAGGGAATCGACGACCGGTTTGAACAGGTCGGGCTGTTCGGGACTGAAGCGGCCCCCGGCGATCATGTCGATGACCTGCTTCAGTTCGGCGTTCCGCTCGTACCACTCGTATGGCCTGTAGCCGGAAGCGCGAAGTGCCTGAACCTCCTCAGCCTTGAGACCGAACAGGAAGAAGTTTTCAGCACCGACTTCTTCCATGATCTCGATGTTGGCGCCGTCGAGCGTGCCGATGGTCAGCGCCCCGTTCAGGGAGAGTTTCATGCAACCTGTTCCGGACGCCTCCATGCCGGCGGTCGAGATCTGCTCGGAGACATCGGCGGCCGGAATGATGCGCTGGGCCAGGGAGACGGAGTAGTTTTCCAGGAACACGATCTTAAGGCGCTTTCCCACGTCGGGGTCGTTGTTGACCACGTTCGCCACGGAGTTGATGAGTTTGATGATCAGCTTGGCCATGCGGTATGCCGGCGCGGCCTTCGCCCCGAAGATGAACGTGCGCGGGATCATGTCGCCGGCCCTGCCCGACTTGATGCGGTTGTAGAGGGCGACGATATGGAGCAGGTTCAGGAGCTGGCGCTTGTATTCGTGAAGCCGCTTGATCTGGCAGTCGTAGATCGAATCCGGGTCGATCTCGATGCCGGTCAGCGTCTTCACGAGAGCGGCCAGGTCTTTCTTGTTGGCGGCCTTCACATCACGGAACTGCTTTAGGAACGTCATGTTGTCCGGATCATGCGAATCTCGAACAGGTCGGTCATGAACTTCCCGCCGATCCGGCTCCCGATCAGGTCGGCTAGGCGCGGATTGCAGAGTTTGAGCCAGCGGCGCTGGGTGACGCCGTTGGTCTTGTTGTTGAACCGCTCCGGCCAGAGCCGGTGAAAGTCGTTGAATGTCTTCGCCTTGAGAATGTCGCTGTGCAGCTGGGCCACGCCGTTCACCGAGTGGCTCCCGACGATGGCCAGGTGGGCCATCCGGACGGACTTGACGGCACCCTCTTCGATGATCGAGAGTTTCGCGGCCAGTTCCGGCTCGTTCGGGAACTTCGCCGCCACCTCATCGAGGAACCGTCGGTTGATCTCGTAGATGATCTCGAGGTGGCGCGGCAGGAGCTTCTCGAACATCTGGACGGGCCACCGTTCGAGGGCTTCGGGCAGGATCGTGTGGTTTGTATAGCCGAAGGTATCGATACAGACTTTGAACGCTTCTTCCCAGGTGAAATCGTTCTCGTCGACGAGCAGGCGCATGAGTTCTGGGATGCCGAGCGCGGGATGCGTGTCGTTGAGCTGGATGGCGACCTTCGTCGGAAGGAGGCGCAGGTTGGTGTTCTTGATCCTGAAGCGGCGGATGATGTCCTTGAGCGTGGCGGAGACGAAGAAATACTCCTGCTTGAGTCGCAGTTCCTTGCCGGCCTGGCGCTCGTCGGCGGGGTAGAGCACCTTCGAGATGTTCTCGTCGAGAATCTTCTCCTGGACGGCGCTCATGTAATCACCCTCGTTGAAGTGCCTGAGCGAGAACTCGCCGGGTGTTCGAGCCGACCACAGGCGCATGGTGTTCACCGTGCGGTTGAGATACCCCGGAATCGGCGTGTCGTAGGCGACGGCGACGACCTTGTCTTCAGGCACCCACCGGCACGTGAGCCGGCCGCGCTCGTCGGTCTTTCTCTCGACGTATCCGCCGAAGCCCACCTGGTAGCTGAATTCGGGCCTGACGATTTCCCAAGGGTTGCCGTATCTCAGCCAGTGGTCGGGCTTCTCGACCTGGAAGCCGTTCTCGAACTTCTGTTCGAAGATGCCGTACTCGTATCTGATGCCGTACCCTTCTGCCGGCAGGCTCAGCGAGGCCATCGAGTCGAGAAAACAGGCCGCGAGCCGCCCCAGACCGCCGTTGCCGAGACCGGCGTCCGGCTCGAGTTCGCGCAGTTCTTCGAGGCTGTAGCCCAGTTCAGACAGGGCTTTCCCGGCTTCGCCCACGATGCCGAGGTTCACGAGGCTGTTGCCGAGCGTGCGTCCCATCAGGTATTCCAGCGACAGGTAGTAGACGCGCTTCACGTTCTCCTCGTAATACGTGTTCATCGTGTCGTTCCAGCGTTCCATCAGCCGGTCGCGGATCGAATACGCCATGCACTGGTAGAGATCGTGCTTGGTGGCGATATACCTGTTCTTGGCCTGCGAATACTCCAGATGGTCGGCGAAGGATTTCTGGAGCGAATGGACATCGCTTTCGAGATACGTGTCCTCCATCAGCTTCCAGAGCTTCTCGTGCTCGTCGACCGGCTGTTCATGCCGGGCTTCAGCCGGACGCGGCATTCTCGCCTTTTCGGTGGACGGGGCTTTTTTTCCTGCCATTGGCTCTCCTCCATCACATCGCCGTGTATGCGATGCATTCCAGGGCGCCGCCGCATCGTATATCGGCGGGTGTTCCCGATCTCTCACACGGGCCCGACGGTTTCCGTGGTCATATATGATAGTCTATGTGATATATGATTATCCGGGTAGTCTTGCCGGAAGACATCCTCTCTAGGCCCACCCACGATTTCATCTGCGGGGTGGTATCACGCGATCCGATTTCGACTCTACCACGGCGGGGGCAGGTCCGGCAATGCCGCGAATGCCGAGAGGAATGACGGCGGCACGCATCCCGCTCGGGGTCATCGATGCAGGTGCGACCGAGCATCGAACTCGGTTCGTGCTCTTTTCTGACAAAATGGCAAAACTTTTTCCCCCGTTTCCTGTATCCTGTACATACGGTGATAATGCGCCGTCGTCCTTCGAACCCTATCGAACCAGAGGGAATGGCAGATGAAACAGACGCATGTGGCGATCAGGAACATCCTCCTGCTGTTGGTCGTTGGAGCCTGGACTTTCGCGGCTCCGGCCTGCTCCGCCGAGGGGGCGGCGTCGCCGTTCGGCGGCACTTCCGTCACGGTGACCGACGACGCGTTTTCCGCAAGCGATGCGGCCCGTCTGAATGAGCTGACGAAGGCGGTCAACGATCTGACCTCCCTGCTCGACCAGCTGACGAAGATGATCGACCAGCTCGAGAAAACCGCGGGGACCACGACGCCGGGCAGCACTCCTTCCACGGCGCCTGAAAGCGGCTCCACGGCGCAGGCGGCTGCATCCGGCGGCGGGAAATATACCGTCGTTTCCGGAGACAGCCTCTGGAAGATCGCCTCGCGCTATCTCGGCAACGGTGCCCGTTACTGGGACCTCGTCGAAGCGAACAAGGAAAAGTATCCGAGTCTCGCCAAGAATCCGAACCTGATCTACCCCGGCTGGGAACTGACGATTCCCGGCATCAGCGGGAACCTCTCTTCTTCCGGTTCGCGCTCCACGTCGTCGTCTTCATCCACGCCTTCCAACGCAAGCTCGTTCGTCGCCAATCCGAACGTCGCCGCCCCGGCCGCCGGGGCGAAGGGTGGAAAAGCCCTCCTGGCCTGGCTGGAACGCGCCGGGTTGTCCGGCGAAAACCTCAGGATGGCGTGGTCGATCGGCATGGCCGAGTCGGGAGGCAATCCAAGAGCCTTCAACGGCAATGCCAACACCGGCGACAAATCCTACGGCCTATTCCAGATCAACATGCTCGGCAATCTCGGCCCCGCACGACTGAAACAGTACAACCTGTCTTCGAACGAAGACCTGTTCGACCCGGAGACCAACATCCGCGTCATGATCAAGATGAGCAACAACTGCACGAACTGGCAGCCCTGGAGCGTCTACAAGCGCGGTTCCTACAAGTCGTTCTACAACACGTTCCCGCCGCGATGACGCCGGGATTATATATCGGAGAGAATACATGAAACAGGGTTCCGTTCTTCTGATCGTTTCGTTCTTTCTCGCTTTCTGCGGTGCCTCCTGGTCGGCCCCCGTTCAGATCAATGGCGAGGTGTCCGCCGAGATCAAGCACCTGACCCGCAAGATTCCGCCGCCGAAGACCGATAACAAAGACGTCATCGCCGCCGAGATCGACATCCGGTATCCCGTCCTGTTCTCGACCGCGAAAGACGGTTCCCTCGTTCCCGAGACCATCAACAAGGCCATACAGGAACGTCTGCTGGCCATCGTCGGCGAAACGCCGGCCCCTTCCGTGGAGAAGATGGTCGACCAGTTCGCCGCTGATTACGGAACATCGGTGATCGAAACGCCGGAGATGCCCGGCGCCTGGTCGATCAAGTTCGATACCGAAATCCGCCACGCCGACGAGGAACTGCTCTCCATCTGGACGCTCGATTCGGTTTTCACCGGCGGCGCACACCCGAACTCGAACATCGTCTACATGGTATTCTCGATGAAAACGGGCAAGCCCGTCGAATTGTCCTCGCTGATCGCAAAGGACAAGACAGCCGAGCTGACCGCGATCGCCGAAACGCATTTCCGCCGCGTCCGCGAGTTGAAGCCCGGCGAGACCTACGAGCAGGCCGGCTTCCAGTTCGAGCGGAACACCTTCGCCCTCAACACTAACTTCCTCGTTTCGAAGGACGGGCTGGCGTTCTGTTTCAACCAATATGAAATCGCCCCGTATGCCATGGGTATCACCGAGATGGTCATCCCCTGGAGCGATCTGAAGAATGTGATCGACCCAACCGGCCCCGCCGCACGTTTCCTGAAAGACGCGCAGTAGACAACCCCGTTTTTCAGCACATAGGGACCCGATCGAGATCAAGGGCAAATGAGCCATGCAGACCTTTTTCTGCGCGGAAAAAGCCCCTCACCGCGTAGATCGGCAAAGGGCTTTTTGAGTCCTGCAGAATGAAAACGCCTGTCCGCCCCCTGAGCCTGCCGAAGAAGGCGAAAGCTTCTCTTACTTCGACAGCCTCAGCTCGGACGGGAAAGTGAAGTCACCTCACGACCGGATAGACGGGCTTGATGTCGACCGGCACGTGGGTCAGGCGGGTAAGCGCCTCTTTCACCTCGGCCGTCGGAGCGCCGTATTTTTTGATCAGGGCATCGGCGGCGGCGTAGTCGCCCCTTGTTTCTATATCTAACAATATACGAGCGAGTTCCCGGAAATGGCCGCGAATGTCGGCGGCGTGAGCCACGAACTTTTTCGTCGCCGCGTCGTAGGAGATCGCTCCCTTCTCGGCGAGGAAGTTGAACTGGATCATGACGCCAGTACCATGCGCCTCCTCGAGGCCGAACCGGATCGTCCGGAACAGGCCGGCCAGGTAGGTGGGAAGCAGCGTTTTTTCGAGGTCCTTCGCGACAGCGCCCTTGTCGAGCAGATACAAGGTGTTCAGCATCGACAGCGTATCGGCCTTCGCCTCTTCGATCGCCGAGTATTTTTCCTTCAGGAACTTGCCGACCTCGTCGGTCTTGCCACCGACTGTGATCATCGACGGCCCGAGACTGTGCCCGATCTCGTGCTGAAGCACGGTCAGGAAAAATGCCTCGGCGGAGAGTTCCTTGACATCGGCCTCCGAAAGCACTTCGACGGCGATCGGGCGCAGGATGCCCTCAAACTTGGCGGTCATGATGTTCTTCAGCAGAACCTGCTTGTTGCCCTTCGCCTGGCGCACCCGCTCGTCGTTCGGCAGGTTGACCGCCGGTGCCGATCACGTCCACCACCCGGATCGGCGATTCGTACCGGTCGCGGATCCACTTTGCGCCGGCCGGCATCGGGAGATTCTCGTCGAGTTCCTTCAGGTAGTTCTGGTATACCTGGAGCTTCTTCGACTCCTCGGGATTCACGACGGTGATGAACGCCTCGAACGCGGCCTTGTAGCCGAACATCCGGTCTTCATACACCTCGTAGGGGCCGATCGTCACGTCGATGGGGCTGTCGGCAACATCCATCCAGTCGATATCCGATTGGTAATAGTCATTCGAGGCAAATGCAGCGGCACGACTCCGCAGGAACTTTTTCAGGCTGTCGTTCCCGCACAACACCGCCGCTTCGCGAAGCAGTTCCGCCGCGGGTTCCAGCCACGTTTTATAAACCTCGGAATAGGGAACCGCGACGAGCTTGCCACCCTTTCGGACGATGACCGTGAAGTTGCTCTTGAAGGCCTGCTCGTCGGCTGGATGCGCTTTCATCCAGGTTTCCAGCTCTTCCCGGGTCATGTCAACCGGGTACAGGTTCGATGTTTTCGGTCTGGACAGTGAGCCAATGAACGGCCTGTCACCGTCGATGCGATCGAACGGCCCTGCCATGATCTCGAAATACTCGGCGAATTTCGGATCCAGGTCCTTCGCATTCCGGATGGCTGCCCTGAACTCGTTGTTCAGATGATAAGTCTGGTTGAAGAAGATCTCGTCGATCAGCACAGCGGCCTCGATCAGTTTCCCGAGAGCCCTTTTCTCATTCCTGGATAGGAATGAGAGGTCAACCTTCATCTCCACGGGCGCCAGTTTGGCGACCCGTTCGCCGATATCTCCGCATCTGGAAGCGATGTCAATGGTCACGGTCTCATCCTTTCCTCGAGGGGCAGCCGTCCCTTCCACTGGCTGTTCGGCGCACACCGGGCATTCTCCGCCGCAGGCGAGCGTCGCGGCGATAGCGAGCGCAGCTGCCGTCTGTTTCATACTCTTCATTTCCGTTCCTTCCTTCCGCCTCGAGATGCGCCACGGGACGAACCAGCCTCCGCGGCATGGCGGCACGGGGGGATTATACCAGCATACTCCCCGCCGGCATACTTCCGGATTTTTTTCATTTCTCCGTTCAATCTGATTCTTGCCCTTACGATGGCGGGAGGGTTCGTGACCCGCCCAGGGTTATATAGCGGTTGTTTTTATGTCAGGCCATCAGAAGCGGAAATCGCGTTTCCCGAGATGGATCGAGGCCAGATACTCCTCGGCGATACGGCGCACCTTTTCCGCGGGAATACGCTCGAGCTCATCGGCGATGACCTTTTCCCCTTTCGCGCGGGTGTCTGGGGAAGCATAGTCCTCGAGATACTCCTTCAGCGTCATCAGGGCGTTCGGCTGGCAGCAGTTCGCGATGCTGCCGGATTTCGCCAGCGCCATGAACCGATCGCCGGTGCGGCCCTCGCGGTAACAGGCGGTGCAGAAGCTCGGAATGTAGCCCAAAGCCAGGAGCCAGTTCACGACCTCGTCGAGCGGTCGGGTGTCGCTCACCTCGAACTGAGCCGAGTTCTCGATCACCGGCTCTGGGGCAGCGTATCCCCCGACGCTGGTCTTCGAGCCGCCGCTGAGCTGGGACACGCCCAGATCGAGCACCCGCTCGCGAGATGCACGCGACTCGCGGGTGGAGACGATCAGGCCGGTGTAGGGAACGGCGATGCGCAACATCGCGACAATCTTGGCGAAGGTGTCGTCGTCGATCGCGTTGGAGAAGGCGTTCGGTGAAATGTCGTCGGCCGGACAGATGCGCGGCACGCTGATGGTGTGCGGCCCGACGCCTTTGGCCGCCTCGAGGTGCTCGGCATGCATGAGCATCCCGACGAAGTCGTAGCGGTACAGGTTCAGCCCGAACAGGACGCCACAACCGACGTCGTCGATGCCGCCATCCATCGCACGGTCCATCGCCTCGGTATGCCATGCGTAGTCGTGCTTGGGGCCGGTCGGATGCAGTTTTTCATAGGTTTCCCGGTGGTAGGTCTCCTGGAACAGGATATACGTGCCGATGCCGGCGGCCTTCAGCTTCGCGTAATTCTCGACGGTGGTCGCCGCGATGTTCACGTTCACGCGACGGATGGCACCGTTCTTGTGTTTGATCTCGTAGATCGTTTTTATACTGTCTAGTACATACTCGATGGGATTGTTGACCGGGTCCTCGCCGGTTTCGAGCGCGAGCCGCTTGTGACCGATATCCTGAAGGGCAATCACCTCGTTTCTGATCTCTTCCTGCGTGAGCTTTTTCCGGGTGATATGCCGGTTCGAGCAGTGATACGGACAGTAGACGCAGCCGTTGACGCAGTAGTTCGACAGATACAGCGGGGCGAACATGACGATGCGGTTACCGTAGATCCGCTGTTTGATCTCGCGGGCCAGGGCGAACAGTTTCTCGTTCGCGTCGGGCAGGTCGCACTCGAGCAGGACAGCGGCATCGCGATGGGAGAGTCCCTTGCAGGCACGAGCCTTTTCGATCAGTGATTCGATCAGCGGGCGGTTGCTCTTGTTCTTTGCCGCGAACTCCAGGGTTTCCCTGATTTCGGCATCATCGATGAACTCGGTGGCGCGAAGCGATTTGGGATCGTACATGTTTCATTCTCCTCGCTTTTTCGAATAAACGGTCTTGACGTTCACGCCTTCGAGCAGGCCGAGCTTGCCGGAAAGCGCGCTGATAACGGTGTTGGGTGCGTCGACAACGACGCTGATGATGCCAATGTTCTGTTTGGCGTAGGGAATGCCCATGCGGCCGACGATATGCTGGCGGCAATCATGTAAAATCTGATTGAGCCGCTCGGTGATCTCCGGATTTTCGACGATGATACCGATCAACGCGATTCTGTTTTCCACGTTCAACCCTTTCCTGGCGCCAGAACGGGAAAAGAGAAGCCGGAGCAACCCCGTCTTGGCATGAATGCTTCAGAACGTTGTCAGAGGTCATGCACTCTTTGAACCCGGTCGAAACCTCGCTCTCAGAGAAGCATGTTAATTATATCACAATCTTCCGGGAAAAGGCAAAGAAATCAGAGCGACCGGCATCCATTTGTTCTGGGCGCATCGCGATGCGCCCCGACATGTCGATTGCCCCAGAAAGGAAACCCGAACACATCACGCTTCCTTCCGAAGATCGAAGCGTGCGAGAAGTTCCTCCAGCTGCGTGGCGGGCTCCCGGGATCTGATCAGGAAACCGCGGTCGATCTCCTTTCGCATCAGGAGCTTTTGGTCGCGGCTCAGCAGAATCCGCCGGTCGCTCACGACGGCCGCCACCAGGTCTTCGACGGATGCCCCTTCACGAAGCTCGACGTCGAGGCCGAAAAGCCGCATGCGGTGGGCAAGCTCGACGAGGCTGCCGTCGGCGATGAACCGCAGATGTCTCAGCGGCCGTTCCGGAAGGCGGGTGATGTCGGAAATATCGAACGACTCGAAAACCGGGTAGACGCTGACCAGATCGCCGTCCTGCAGTTCATGGCCGATCCCGACGGAATTGCCGTTCACAAGGACAAGATCGACATTGGCAGACGGAACGCCATAATATATCAAAATGTTTTCAACGATCGCCGGTTGTTCGAGGCGTGTTTCGACAGGCCTTTTTCGGAGGCCGACGCCGATGAAATCGTTCAGTTCCTCATAGAATCTGACTGTCACTCGTATCATAAAACGTCAGCGGCGATAGATGACGACCCTGCGTCTTCTGTCGCTCAGATGTGAGCATTCGAACAGGAGCGTCATGGTCGAGTTGTATTCCCGGCGCGCCTTTTCCAGGCAGACGGTATTGGCCTCGATATCACCGCGGAGGGCTTCGATATAGGCATCGAGGGCCGAGAGCATTTCCCCGATGCCCGCCATCGCGATATTCCCGTTCTCGTCCGCCAACGGAACCGGTATCCCATGTTCGACAAAAAAGATGATGATCTCGCCCGGAACAGCATAGGCCGCGTCATACACATGGCGCTGGAGCGTGCGTGAATATCGCGCAGCCTGCCGGAAGAGCCCGCTCTGCAGATGCACGACGTTTTCCAGGGTGCTCACGCGGCTGCCCAGCCGGGATGCCTGCTGATGCAACGATTGGAAGCGTGAACTGAAGATCTCGGCTTCGCCGTAGAGATCGGAATCCCTCTCTTCTTCGATCACAACGAACGACTCACGGCGGGAGCGGCGCGGTCTCCGCAAGTCCCGGTGTGGTCTGTCAGGCCGATGGTCGCGTCTGTCGCGATCATGCCCGGAAGCGACGGGAGGAGAAATCCGAGGCGGATGATGGGCGCCGGGGGTTCCCCGGGCAGGCCGACCGGAAAGCCCCGGGGCATCTTTCCCCGGGGGACGGGTTGATTCCTTCGGGTAAGATGGCGCCTGAGGAAGATGTCTTCCCCGAGCGTTCCGCATAAGCCGTTTGACCGTGACATTCGAAGGCGGTGAACGATGCTGCTTTTCTGCGCTCTGAATTTCCGGAAAATGCGGCCGTTGAGCATGAGGCATCGGTTTTCCCAAGCCCACGAATGCGAACAGAAAACAAAACAGGATGACGGCAAGGCCAATGAGCAGGCGTTGCGTACGCATACGGCGCTCCTTTCTCCGGGTGAGGCGCATGCCTGTCTTTCACCCAGACCGGAACGAACCATGTGAGCCCTCTCGACTCCATCCTCTCCTGTATTAAATATCGTCG
>MWAR01000596.1 GCA_002068715.1 bacterium ADurb.Bin374 | reverse complement strand
TAGAATCTGGCGATGCCGTTCCGCACATCGCGACGGATCGTCAGGTCAGCGTCGGAAAGCAGGGGGATCAGGACGTCGAGACTCGACTGGGTGGCGATTTTCAGAAGCGCCTGGACGGCGGCGACGCGGACCGCGTTGTCGTCATCGTCGAGAATCGTGGCGAGCTTGTCCACCGCGCCTTCGATACCGCGTTTTCCGGACAGCTCGACGAGGGGAATGAGGAGATCGCGCGTGCCGACTATCGCATCGGACATCGCCGCGAGAATCAGCGAGTCGGTTTCGGGGGCATCGTGCTCTTCGAGCCGGGCGAAAGCCGACTTCCTGACGTTCTGGTCGGGATCGGCGAGCTTGGTGATGAGTTCCTGCGGTGGTTCCGAAGCTGAAAAGGGCCAGATCATCGAATCATGCCTTTGACTTTGCCTTGATCGCGGCTGCCAGGATATCCGAGACGGCTCTGCGCACGCCTTCATCCGGATCGAATCTGAGCGGTTTGATATAGGGGGCCAGCGATAACGCGTCCGAAATTTTTCCGAGGCTCTGGATGACGTTCCGCCTGACATCCGCATCGGGATCGCGCAGGCACTGGATGAGGACCGGCATGAAGCGGCTGTCCTTGATCTCCCCGAGGGCGAACGCCGCGGATGCGCGCATCCATTTGTCGGGGTGGCGGAGCATCTCGAGAACGGGCTCGTAGATCTGGTAATAACCGAGTCTCCAAAGAGTGATGACGGTGTTCGCCCGGACCCGATTGTTTTTGTCGTAGAGGCAGGGAATGATCGCTTCGGCGTCTGTGAGTTCGCCGACGTTCGCGAGGGCCTCGACCGCGTTCGCCCGGACGCGATCGTCCTGGTCTTTCAGGAATCCGATCAACATCTGGGAGACCGAGGGACCGCCGATTTTTCCAAGGCCCATGATGACGACGGACCGGACGATGGGGTCGGGATCCTGGATCGCGACGATCAGGTTCGGTTTCAGCTCGGGCGGAATCTGCTCACACAGCACCTCGAGCACTTTCGCGGCGAGCACGCGCGTTCGCTGGTCGGATGAGGAGAGGTCGCGGGTCATGTCCTCGAGGAAGCCGGGGTCCATTTTGATCAGGGAGAGGCCGATGGCGAGCTTAGCCTCGGGGGGCATCTTGTCGAAGCCAGTCAGCAACTTGCGACGGGTGATGTAGGCGATCGCCGCCTGAGCCGCCTGCTTGATGCGTGTGTCGTTCACGCCCAGGAGCTTGGTAAGGGCGGCCAGGATCTGGGGATGATCGCGGTCCTTCAGAAGCTCGATGGCCTGAAAGACGATCTTCGGCTCGGTGTCCTTCAGGAAGTTGATGATCACTTCCGTGCCGGCTTCGCTCTGGAAGTGCTTCAGGGTGAGCAGGTCCAGGATCGTCTTGCGAACGGTGAAGTCGGGGTCGCGCATCTTCGACACGAGCACGGTGAGCGCGTTCGGAGAACCGCTTTCGGCGAGGATCTGGAGGATGCGGGACCGGAGGGTGGCATCGTTGTGATACAGGACTTCTTCGATGAACCGCTTGAGTCGCGGGTCCATCATCAGGTTGATGATCTCGCTCTGGATCTGCGGGGGGACTTCCATGAAATGTTCGAGCAGGAGCGAGTTTAGTGTTTCGATGATGAAATTTTCCGTCGGATTGCCGAGAAGTGCCAGTGCGGTCCGGCCCGTATCGAGTTCCTTGTAACAGCAGGCCTTTATCAGAAGGGTCTTCCGGTCTTCGACGTCGAGGCCCTTGAGGAAACCGTTGAGATAGCTATCATTATATTTGTGAATCTTTGGAAGGTTCTTGAGAATGGTGTCCTCGTGATGGCGGCCGATTCGGAGAAGACATTCCGACAGGACCATGCTTGCCTGGACATACGTGTCGGAAAGATGCTCTTCGAGGGGTTTCACATACATCGCGATCTTTTCGAGCATCTCCGGGGTGCCTATCGCTTCGGGGGTCATGCCGTCGAGTTCGTCGGCGAAGTGTTTGACGATCGACTGGATGGTGCTCGTGACGACGGGGGGGATGGACTTCGCCTTGTCCAGCAGATGCGGGAACAGATACTTGTAGGAATTGGGATCGGCGATCTGCTCGAGGATCTGCATGATCTTCAGGCGGTATGACTCGCTCTTCTTGCCGAAGTTGTCGAACAGCTTGCTGAAAAACGCGTCCTGGTGGAACTGGAGACACTTGAACACCGAGTAGCGCATCGACTGGTCGATGTTCTGCATATTTTTGATACACAGCTCGAGGAAGGTGTGGCCCTTGATTTTCTCGATATGCTTGCTGAACTCGACCTGGATGATTTTCTTGTCTTCGCGGGAGGCCTCGAGCGAGTCCTCCTTGAGGATATCGATGAAGATCGGGTACAGCTGCGGGTTCTGCAGGTTGACCATTTCCTCGAGATAGAGGATTTTCTCCTTGGGCGTATAGGCCGACCATTTCTGCAGGAACTTCGAGACGATGCCGGATTTTTCGATCGCGAACTGGATAACGGCCCGGATGCCAGAATCGCCGGTGGTGCAGAGGATGTTCACGAGTGGCTTGAGCCTTGGCTCGTCCATGCTCTGGAGGATCTCCTTGAACACCTCGCGAAAGACCTGGTCGGGATAGTTGATCAGCTTGAGGATGGACTGGTAATCCTCGAGCGAGAGCGTTTCGTGTCTCGCGGCGAAGATCCCGAGGATACGGAGCCGCAACTGCTGGTTCTTGTTCTCCTCGAACTTCTCGCACAAAAACTCGACGAAGAAGTGGTTGAGATTCGCGACGAAATCATCGAAGGCACCCTGTGACACGCTCGTGTCGGGTGACTGGAGGCGCTCGAACGTCTCGAGCGGATCTGTGATCTTTCGCGTGAACCAGCTCATCCTAGCGTTTCTGTTCTCTGTTCGCGGGATTCATTCGGGATTTCCGAATCTCACTGAGGGGAGAATTCCTCCCCCGGGAGGGATGATAGTATAAACAGCGTCCGAGCGCAATTCTTCAATTCACGCGTTTTCATGAACCGGGAAGGACCGTTCGCCGGGAACGTGAGAGCGTCAGAGTTTTCCCGACTTCAGGAAGGGCGGGAAATGTGCCGCCGCAGGACGGAAAGCCAGATTCCCGCTTCCGTCAGAAGGACGATCGGCACCGAGACGAGAACCTGTGAGACGACGTCGGGAGGTGAAAATATAGCGCCAATGATAAAAGCTATCACGATGCAATGGCGTCGGTGTGACCGGAGCCGCTCGACGGGGAGAATGCCGATCGCGTCGAGAAAGGCGAGAAGAAGGGGCAGTTCGAACAGAATTCCGGTCACGAGCATGAAGACGACGACGAAATCGATGTAGGCGCCGTATGAAATCGACGGAAGGAAATCGGCTCCGTTCGCGGCGATCAAAAAGCCCAGCGCCGGCGGAAGTATGATCGCCCAGCAGAAGAAGGCCCCGGCGGCGAAACACAACAGCGCCGGAATGAGCAGGACGACGGCCCATGGTCGCTCGGCCGGTGTCAGGGCGGGGGCGACGAACGCCCAGACCTGCCAGACGATCACGGGAAAAGCGAGGGTGATTCCGGCCCAGGCCGACAGTTTGATGGTCGTGACGAACCCTTCGGTGACCGAGAGCGTCACCAGTCGCAGCCCCGGGGCCGCCTGTCTCAGGGGGTGAAGCGCCAACGGCACCAGGCTGTCCGATGCCGCCCACGCGGCGAGAAAGCCGGCGAACGCCGAGACGACGGCAATGATGATCCGGCGCCTCAGTTCGGCGAGATGGTCGAGAAGGGGGGCGTCAGCGGTGTTTGGAGCAAACATCGATAAAGTCTAGCACATTTCGACAGAGCTGGTGTTTGCATTTGCCCGGTCGCTCTGATAACATACGCGTACCAATCCACCGTATCCGGGAGAAAAGCCGTGTGGTTCATTAAAAAACTGTTCTGGTTGTTCACCCTCCCCTTCATCGCCCTCATGGGTGTTCTGATGTTCGCCTTCCCCGAGGAAATGAAGGAGTTCAAGAAGGACCTCGTCGACATGGTCGAGAACAGCTGGCTCCGCTGGATCGGCTTCGTGGGGTTCGTGTTCGCCATGGTCCATCTGGTCAAGTTCTTCGACAGCAAGCATACGCTCGTACAGCTGAGCGCCCCCGAGGACTGAGCGGACCGGTTACTCGTAGTTCGTGACCCGCACCCGGTATGATTTGACGCCAGGAGGCGGGTTCGGAAACTCGATCTCGAACAGGGAACTCTCGCTGGGAAAGAGGCCGCGATCCTTCAATCGCAGCCTTCCGCTTTCCCGCCGGAGTTCCTGTTTGTTTTCGTCGAACAGTTCCGCTGAAAGCTCGATGCGCTGACGCATGGCGTCTGAGACGTTGCGCAGCTCCCCCACGACATAGAGGGAATTATACTCAGTGTAGCTTTCGACCCGGTCGATGGCGAAAACAGGCTTCAGATCGCGCTCGATGACGGGGCTGACTTTTTCCTCGCGCGCACGGAGCAGGTATTCCGCCTCGACGGCCCGGTCGTACAGATTCCACCCTTCGATATTCATCGGTTCGAGCCGGATTGCAGTTTTCAGCGCTTCTTTTGCTTCGGCTGGCCGACCATCGGCCAGCATGGCCTTGGCTTGCGTGAGAAACGCCTGGGCGCCGGAATCTGCGGGTTTTCCCGTGGGGCCCGGCGACTGGGGATTCCAGTCCTCCTGGAGGCCGGAAAGCCGGGCGAGGGGAGAGGTCCGCTGGGGGACGGCCGGAGACGTGCGCTGGGGGGCGGGCGGATTCTGGCCCATCACGGTGAAGGTGATGCAGCCGATGAGCAGGCCGGAAAGCAGCCATGGACGATAACGACTCATATGGAATCAGATATCGGCAGAACGGGGAGGGAAGATTAGAATCTTCTGGCGGCGAATGCTTTCAGAACGATCGAAAAGAACCGCTCGAACCCCGAGAGAATCAGGCCCCTGCGGAGCATCTGGAATGCCGACTGACCGGCTTCGTTTTCCCGTTCGTGGAGCATCCCAAGTAGCGTGGCGGGCGTGACCACCATGTGCGTGACCCGCGGCTGCATCGCCGGCGGAAAATAGGTCTGAAGAGCCGTTTTGATGCGGCTTTCGGGAAAATCACAGGGAGACAGGATCAGAAACATGTCCAAAGACGGCGACGCCGGATCGTCATCGTCTGGAATCGTCTCCGGAACCGGGATCTCGCCTTCTTCGGGGGCCTTGAGCCGGGAAAACGCCTGCAGATTCAGAAGGATTGCGCTGTGGAGGTGTTCGCCGAGCGTTTCCTCGAACAGCAGTCGCGTGCTGGCCGCGATGCGGGAGGGGAGGGAGTCCTCGCCGAGGAACCGGTGCGTGGCCTGCGCCGATCCCGTCGCCAGCAGGGTGGCCGTCATCGGATTGGCTGCATTCAGCGCACAGAGCTTGGCCTTGCCCTGCGGAACGATGTCGATCAGGCCGAGCTCCCCCATCTGATGAACCCGGTTGTAAGCCGTGCCGTAGGGAAGACCGAGCTTCTTGGCGATCTGGTGGATCGACAACACCCCGGACGGCTGATCGAGAAAGGCTTCCGCAAGCTGAATCGTGAGTTGCATGGGCGCCTATTATACCAGACCGTTTCACGGATGCAACGAAAAATTGATAGATCGCCCTTCCTGTGAAAGGCTCTGGCAGAAATTGTTCGGGCCGCATGTTCGGCAAGAAGGAAGGCGAACGGAGCGTCGTCGGGGATTGGTGAAACCCGGTTCCAGGGATGATTGTACGGCTATAAGCAATTTTTATGCTAAAGGCGTTGACGTACCCCCTCCCCGGTGTTATAATGCAAAACCCGTTTTACTGGGTTGGGGGAAGATGGCGAAACGCACGGATTGGTGGGGAGTTCTGCAGACATTGGTGAATCGAGCCCGCGGAACCAAAGAAGATTCGAACGTTGGGTGCAACCCTGCGTCGATCCCCGTCACGCGCATTGCGTTCCGTGCCCGCCCCAATTTTATTTTTCCGCGTATATTTTGACACGTCCCGTCGGCGCTGAATGCGTTGGCGGGATATTTGCTTGATCTGGGAAGGAGTAAGGCAGACAATGGTCACTACGCAGACAATGGGAGCCGAGCGAATTCTGATGGCTGAAGATCGGACGTTCCGGGACATCCCGAACCTGATCGACATCCAGTTGAAGTCGTTCGAGTGGTTTCTCCAGCCCGGCGTTTCTCCCGCGGACCGCAAGAATCACGGTCTCCAGGAGGTTTTCCTCGAGGTGTTCCCCATCCAGGATTACGTCGGAAATCTCTGCCTTGAGTACAGCGAATACGGCCTGGGCTTGCCGATGTGCAAGAACTGTCCCCAGCTCAAGCTCAACAAGAAGTGCCTCTACGACGACTGCAGCTTCACGGAAAAGGACTGCGAGATCGCGTTCATCGGCGACACGCCGTTCCGCGTCAAGCACAGCCCCGACCAGTGCCGCAAGCGCGATCTGACCTACTCGATCCCGCTGAACATCAAGGTCCAGCTGATCATGCAGCAGACGGGCGAGGTGAAGGAGCAGGAGATCTTCCTGGTCAATCTCCCTTGCATGACCGAGCGCGGCACCTTCATCATCAACGGCGCCGAGCGCGTCGTGGTCAGCCAGCTGCATCGTTCTCCCGGCGTGTATTTCAGCTTCAACCGCGCCAAGAAGATCTACTCCGCCAAGATCGTGCCGTATCGCGGCGCCTGGATGGAGTTCGAACTCGACCTGATGAAGGACGCGATCTTCGTTCGCCTCGACCGGAAGCGCAAGATCCCGATCACCACCTTCCTGCGAGCTCTCGGTTTCAGCACCGACGAGGAGATTCTCGACCTGTTCGACCGGAACGAGACGATCGCCAGCTCCCTCAAGTTCGACAAGCAGGCGATCGGCGGCTCCGAAGGCCCCGACAAAGTCGCCAAGGCCGTCACAGAATCGCTCAAGGTCATCTTCTCGAAGCTCCGCCAGGGCGACCTGTTCGTCGAGGAAAACGCCCGCACCCTCATCCGCAGCTTGTTCTTCGATCCGAAGAAATACGACCTGGGCTTCGTCGGCCGCTACAAGATGGACAAGAAGCTCCGCCTCGCCGATCGCCTGTCCGAGCAGATCGCGTTCAAGGATGTCGTGAACCCGGCGAACAAGGAAATCATCGTGAAGGCCGGCGAGAAGGTCTCGAAGCGCCTTGCCGACATGCTCGAAACCATGATGCTGCCGATCTTCATCGAACTCGGCGACGCCCTCAAGGGATATCGCATCATGTATAACATGGGCTATACCGATGTCCGCCTCCGCGACGTCACCGGAAGCCTCACGATGCTTGCCGGCCGCACCGCCTACGAGTCCGTCATCGACAAGAAAAGCGGCGAGATCGTCATCGAGAAGAACACGACGATCACCGAGGATGCCGAGAAACAACTCCAGGATCTGGGCGTCTCCTCCGTGCCGGTCGTGAAAGACCGCGTTCTGTGCTACGAGGACATCATCGGCGTCATCCGATATCTGATCGACCTCTCGAACGGTATCGGCCGCCTCGACGACATTGACCACCTGTCGAACCGCCGCATCCGCTGCTGCGGTGAGCTGCTCCAGAACCAGTTCCGCATTTCCCTCTCCCGCATGGAGCGCGTGATCAAGGAACGCATGACGATCCACGATCTCGACAGCTACACGCCGCAGCTGCTCATCAACACCCGGCCGGTTTCGGCGGTGGTCGACGAGTTCTTCGGCAGTTCGCAGCTCTCCCAGTTCATGGACCAGACGAACCCCCTCGCCGAGCTGACCCACAAGCGTCGCCTCTCGGCCCTCGGGCCGGGCGGTCTCAAGCGCGAGCGCGCCGGCTTCGAAGTCCGCGACGTCCATCCGACCCACGACGGCCGCATCTGCCCGATCGAGACGCCTGAAGGTCCGAACGCCGGCCTCATCGCCAGCCTGGCCGTCTACGCCAAGGTGGACGAGTATGGTTTCATCACCACGCCCCTCTGCCAGGTCGAGGAGGAAACCGGCCGTATCAATTTCAAGAAGCTCGAATACAAAGATGCGTATGACGAAGACCGGTTCATCATCGGGCAGCCCGACGTGCGCCTCGAGTATGACCGCAAGAGCGGATACGGGAAAATGGTCGGCGACGTCGTGCCGGTCAAGTATTTCCGCGACGACTACGAGTTCGAGTTCGCCGATCGCAGCGAGGTCGAATACGTTAAATTCTCGCCTCTCCAGATGGTCAGCGTCGCCTCGGCCCTCATTCCGTTCCTCGAACACGATGACGCCAACCGCGCCCTGATGGGCTCGAACATGCAGCGCCAAGCCGTTCCGCTGATCCAGACCGAGCCACCGCTGGTAGGAACCGGCCTCGAATCACGCGCCGCGCACGACTCTGGCGCCATGGTTCTCGCCCGCAGCGCCGGCACCGTCGAATACATCGACGCCAACGAGATCCGCATCCGCCGCGCCAGCCGCCGCAAGGACGACGAGAAGATCGCCCTGACCGAACAGGCATTCCGCAAGATCCAGGGTCGCAAGATCATGGACACGATCGTCGACCCGCTCACCGGCGAGATCATAATCGAAGCCGGCCAGCCCCTCGACATCACCTACCTGTCGCGGCTTGCCTCCCTCTGCAGCGAAGTCCGCCTGCAGCAGGAATCCATCGACACCTACCGCCTCCAGAAGTTCATGCGCTCCAACCAGGGAACCTGCATCAACCAGAAGACCTCGGTCAAGATCGGCGACAAGGTCCGCCCCGGCGACGTCATCGCCGACGGCCCGGCCACCGCGAACGGCGAGCTGGCCCTCGGTCGCAACGTTCTGGTCGCATTCATGCCTTGGGAAGGCTACAACTTCGAAGATGCCATCATCCTTTCCGAGCGCCTGGTGAAGGACGACGTGTTCACGTCGATCCATATCGAAGAGTATGAAATCGACGCCCGCGACACCAAGCTCGGGCCGGAAGAAATCACCCGCGACATCCCGAACGTCGGCGAGGACGCCCTCAAGAACCTCGATGACGAGGGCATCATCCGCATCGGCGCCGAAGTCGAATCGGGCGACATCCTCGTCGGCAAGGTCACCCCGAAGGGCGAGACCGAACTGACGGCAGAAGACAAGCTGCTCCGCGCGATCTTCGGCGAGAAGGCCCGCGAAGTCCGCAACACCTCCCTCACCGTCCCGCACGGCGAGAAGGGCAAGATCGTCGACGTCATGGTGTTCTCGCGCGACAACGGCGACGAACTCCAGTATGGCGTGAACAAGCTGGTCCGCGCGTTCGTCGCGCAGAAACGCAAGATCACGGTCGGCGACAAGATGGCCGGACGGCACGGCAACAAGGGCGTCATTTCCCGCATCGTGCCGGTCGAAGACATGCCGTATCTGGCCGACGGCCGCTCGATCGACATCATCCTGAACCCCCTGGGCGTTCCCTCCCGCATGAACGTCGGACAGGTTCTCGAGACGCACCTCGGCTGGGCCGCCGAAAAGCTCAACAAGTGCTACGGCACCTCGATCTTCAACGCCGGCCGCGCCCTCAAGAACGAAGACTACGTCATGAACGAGCTGAAGAAGGCGTATAACAGCGATCCGCACCACTTGGTCGACCAGCAGGGCAAGGCGCAGCTGTTCGACGGCCGCACCGGAGATCCGTTCCACAAGCCGATCATGGTGGGCATGATCTATATCCTCAAGCTGGCCCACCTCGTCGACGACAAGATGCACGCCCGCTCGACCGGCCCGTACAGCCTCGTCACCCAGCAGCCTCTCGGCGGCAAGGCGCAGTTCGGCGGCCAGCGCTTCGGAGAAATGGAAGTCTGGGCCCTCGAAGCCTACGGCGCCGCGCACGTCCTGCAGGAACTGCTGACGGTCAAGTCCGACGACGTCGAAGGCCGCGTCCAGGTCTACGAGACGATCATCAAGGGCAAGAACATCATGAAACCCGGCATCCCGGAATCCTTCAAGGTCGTCGTTTCCGAACTTCAGAGCCTGGGTCTCCAGGTCGACCTGAAGAAGGGGACGAGCGGTGTTTCTCTCGCGGAAGGCGGCGAACGGCCGCTGCTGATGCAGGAAGCCGAAGCCGACGACTGGGAAGACGAAGCCGAGCGCGAAGAGGCTGAGGACATCGACGATGTCGGCACCGACACCGACGACGACGACGATTCCGACAGCTCCGACGACGACGACATCGAGAGCGAGTAAGACGGACCTTTCCGGTCAGGCAAGCGTATAAAGGAGAATCAGCCTCATGTTGGAAATGGATAAATTCGATGCCATTCAGATCAGCATTGCGTCCCCGGAAAAGATCCGGTCCTGGTCCTACGGCGAGGTGAAGAAGCCCGAGACCATCAACTACCGGACCCACAAACCCGAGCGCGACGGCTTGTTCTGCGAGCGTATCTTCGGCCCCCAGAAAGACTGGGAGTGCTTCTGCGGCAAATACAAGAGCATCCGGTATCGCGGCATCATCTGCGAACGCTGTAACGTCGAGATCACCAAGGCCGCCGTGCGTCGCGAACGCATGGGCCACATCCAGCTCGTGACCCCGGTCGGTCACATCTGGTATTCGAAGGGCAGCCCTAACTACATCGCTCTGCTGCTCGACATCACCGCCCGCGATCTCGAGAAAGTGTTATATTTCCAGAGCTATATCGTCATCGATCCGGGCAACCTGCCTCTCTCGAAGAAGCAGCTGCTCGCCGAGGAAGGCGTCGGCGGCGAGATGGGCTTCCGCGAACTGCGCGAGAAATACGGCGACATGTTCACCGCGAAGATGGGTGCCGAGGCGATCAAGGAGCTTCTGGCCGAGATCGATCTCAAGAAGCTCGAGAAAGAACTCGCGAGCCAGCTCAAGACCTCCACGGGAACCAAGAAGACCCACCTGCTCAAGCGCATGGAGCTCGTGAAGTGGTTCGTCGGCTCGATCAGCCGCCCCGAGTGGATGATCGTCGACGTCATCCCGGTCATTCCGCCCGACCTGCGCCCGATGGTCCAGCTCGACGGCGGCCGCTTCGCCACCAGCGATCTGAACGACCTGTACCGGCGCGT
>MWAR01000595.1 GCA_002068715.1 bacterium ADurb.Bin374 | reverse complement strand
CACCTTCGTGCGGATGCGGTTTACCAGGGTCGTCAGCGAAAGGGTCATCCGTCGTCCGCCGCAACAGGGGCAGGGGCTTTTAAGGATCTCTTCGAGCGTATGGGACGTGCGCCGACGGGTCATCTGCACGAGGCCCAGTTCGGAAAAATCGAGAATGTGTGGACGGTTACGGTCGTTGCGCATGGCCTCACGGAACGCCTTGAGGACCTTCGCACGGTGCTTCGCATCGCTCATGTCGATAAAATCGATCACGATCATCCCGGCAAGATTGCGGAGCCGGATCTGCCGAGCGATTTCTTTCGCCGCTTCGAGATTGACCTTGAACGCCGTCTCCTCGAGATCGATGCCTCCCGCAAACCGCCCTGAGTTCACGTCGATCGTGGAAAGCGCCTCGGTGCGTTCGATGATCAGCGACGCGCCCGATTCCATCACGATCTTCGGCTGGAGTGCATTCTCGATCTCGTGGTCGATGCCGTAGGCTTCGAAGATCGGTGCTGGACCTTTGTATATCTCGAGTCCCGCACGCTGAAGCGGGGACAGAAAGTCGCACATGTCGAGAACGTTTCGGTAAGCCTCCTCCGAATCGATGATGCATCGGTCGACGTCGTCGTTGAAATACTCGCGCACGATCTTGAGCGGCAGGGGAATGTCGCGATGAAGCAGCGTCTTGGGAGGGGAGGATTTGATCTTCCGGTCGACCTGTTCCCAGAGGCGGAGCAGGAGTTTCAGGTCGGCGGCGAGTTCCCGTTCTTCAAGGCCTTCGGCCGCCGTACGGAAAATGACGCCCATGCCCTTGGGGCAGATCTTCTTCGCGATCGCCCGGATGCGCTCACGTTCGCTGTCAGGGCCGATACGCCGCGAAATGCCGATGTGGTCGACGGTCGGGGTCAGCACCAGATACCGCCCGGGGAACGAGAGGTTCATCGTCGAGCGTGGGCCCTTCGCTCCGGTGGGCTCCTTCAGGATCTGAAGAACGACTTCCTGGCCCACCTTGAGAAGCTGCTGGATCGGGGCGCGGAACACATCCTGCAGATCGTCGTCGTCGCCGCCCGTTTCGACGCCCGAGAGGGCGAGATACGCGTCCTTCTGGATGCCGATGTCGACGAACGCCGACTGGGTGCCGGAAAGGATGTTCGAAACCCGCCCCTTGAAAATACACCCCACGATCTTTTCGGAATCGGGGATCTCGTGGAAAACCTCGACGACGTGACCGTCTTCGAGCAGCGCGGCCCTTGTTTCATACGGACCGCTATTGATAAGAATTCGCTTGGCCAATCAATACTCCTTGAAATGGAAAAAATGGTTGCTGCCGCCCGGCTATTCGAGGAAGCAGATGCGTTCCACGCCGAGCAGCGCTTCCCGTGCATCGCCGAGATGTTCGACGAGCGCGGTGACGATCTTCGAGACGGACGGCTGACCCTTGCCGCCCTGGGAAAAATCCGCCGCGAGAGAGGGTCCGTCATGCCCGGGTTCATCGTGAATCGCGAGAACCGCCGTGCCGATGACGTATCTCTGTTCCTCCCTGCCGCGCCTGATGACGACAGGCGTGGCGGGATCCGAGAGGAACCGACGTACGCAAGCCATGACATCGGCTCCGTCAGCCTTGAAGGGAAACCGGTAGCGGACTTTGTGGTCGCCCGACAGCATCGGAGCGCTCATCGCCACCGATTCGGCGCGGGTGACCGCCATGCCGTCGGGCAGCAGGCCCGCGAAGGCGGCCGCAACGGCCTGGGGCTCGATCGCGTCGCGGAGATACATGTCGAAGAATTCGCATCGGCTCGCGTGGCCGAGAGGAAGTGGCGGCCCGAAACTGCTCTTGGGGCGGGCATGACACCCCTGGGAGAGGACGTATGGCAGGCCGGACCTGCGCAGCGCGCGCAGCAGCGACTCCATGACATCGAGATGGGCGAGGTAGATCGAGTTGCCGTGGCGGCTGTAATGAATGCGATACCGGTATTCCGGAAGCGGCTTGTTCTGGGTCATGGCAGTTGGACTCCGGCGAGGCCGGCCGCCTCGCGATACTCGCGCACGAAATACTCGCGCGGGGTGCGGAAATCGACGAACTCCCACGGCAGCATTTCCGCAAGCGGCCGTTCGCGGGTATACGACGCGGGATCGATGCCGGTCTCGGCAAACGCCTCGCGCCAGGCATCGGCACGGAAATGCTCGCTCCAGCCGTCGAACCGGCAGCCGCGCTTCCGGGCTGCTTTCAGAAGCGCGCCGATACGCTCGTCGCCGCGGGCGAGAACGCCCTCGAGCTGGCAGAGATACGAGTCACGCCACGAAATGCGCGCCCGGCTCTTCTTCATCGCATTGCAGATGAGCCGGCGCTTCTTATCTAGCGTCTCCATGTCGTTCTGGGCCGCCCACTGGAACGGCGTGAACGGCTTCGGCACGAAGCCGGAGAGGCTGATGTTGATGTCCTTTTTGATCTTTTCACGGCGCGCCGTGTTCTCGATCTTCTCGACCAGTTCCGCGATCGCGGTGAGGTCGTCGTCGGTTTCGAACGGGAGCCCCATCATGAAATACAGTTTCATCACGCGGTAGCAGGATTCGCGGGTGGCGGTCACGACCTTGAGAATATCTTCTTCCGAGATGTTCTTGTTGATGATATCGCGCAGACGCTGGCTTCCCGCCTCGGGCGCGAAGGTGAGACCGCCCTTCTTCAGCTCGGGAACGGTCTCGAGCAGGGCGAGGGTCTTGTCGTTCATGCGCAGGGAAGGCACCGAGAGCGTCTGGTCGGGGAACATACGCTGCTTGTCCAGCCCCGTGATCAGCTCCGGCAGGGCCGTGTAGTCGGACGTCGAGAGTGAAACGAGGCCCAGCGACTCGTTGCCGGTGTTGGCCAGCAGGCTCCGTCCGCACTCGATCAGTACGGAAGCCGGACGTTCCCGCTTCGGTCGGTAGAAAAAGCCGGCGTTGCAGAACCGACAGCCCTGGATGCAGCCCCGGAAGATCTCGAGCGGCGCCCGGCTGTGGATCGCTTCGATATGCGGTACGACGGGTTTCAGCGGCGGCCGCGACGCGCCGAACCCTTTGAAGACACGGCGTTTCACCGGTTTCGGGAACGCCGGCACCCAGAAGCCTTCGAGTTCGGCGATGGCCGCCAGCACCTTGGGGCGGACCACCTTCTGCTTTTTCGCCTCCTTGATCAGCTCGCAGAACTCCGGGAGCGCCTCTTCGCCGTCGCCGATGAGAATCGCGTCGAAGAAATCGGCGACCGGCAGCGGATTCGAAGCCGATGGGCCGCCCGCGATGACGAAGGTGCCGTCGGCGCGGTCACGCCGGTCGACCGGGATGCCGCCCAGTTCGAGCAGGTTGACCACGTTCGTGAACGTCATCTCGTACGGCAGGGTGATTCCCAGGACATCGAACTCGCAAAGGGACCGTTTCGTCTCGAGCGAATACAACGGAAGCCCTTTCCGGCGCAGGAGATCTTCGAAATCGACCCAGGGCGAGAAGACCCGTTCGCAGGCGATGTCGGGCGCCGCGTTTAAGATCTCATATAATATTTTAAGTGCTATATTCGACATCCCGAGCTCGTAGACGTCCGGGAACGCGAGACATGCCCGCAGCGCCGCGCCGGGCTTGTCAGGCGCCTGGTTCATCTCGCCGCCGATATAGCGCGACGGCTTCTCGACGCTCAGGAGGTCCCAATGGGTGATGCCGGGAATGCCGGTGGTCATGATCTGGTGCTCCTGGTCGGTGGAAGATTTTGCATGTTGGCGGTGATCGTGAAATCGAGTTCGCGTCCGTAGAACTCGAAATCGATCTCGATGGTGGAAGGGGGAATACCCAGCTGTTTCGCGGCGTCGGCCTTGAGGCGGTTCAACAGGTCGATCGCCTCGACGTCCGAAAGCGAAAGACGGTCCTTGAGGATCTCCCGTTTCGCGGCATCGACGACGTCAGGCTCTCCCCTGGAGGGGCGTGGCCCGCTCACGCCCGCTCGGGCTCCGGTGTGGATCACTGGTCCTTTTCCAGGAGCTTCTTTTCTGCCTGGGCTGCCTTCTTTTGCGCGTAGACGTTGGTAGAGTCGATGCCGAGCGCCGCATTGTAAGCGGCAAGGGCCGAAGCATACTCCTTGCGATACGTGTAGACGTCACCCAGGTTGATATAGGCATGAACGTGATCGGGAGCGAGCTCGGTCGTGCGCTTGTACTGGAAGATGGCCTGGTCGAGCTGGCCGCGCCGATGGTAGGCGACGCCGAGCTGGTAATGCACGGTGGGGCTCTTGTCGTCGATCCGGGCGGCGGATTCGAACTCTCTCAGCGAAGCATCGACCTGGTTTTCGAGCAGATACAGCTCGCCGAGAGCCAGATGCACCTTGAGGTCACCGCGGTCGCGCATCTGGTAAGCGCGGAAGTGCCTGATCGCTTCCTGGTTCTTGCCTTCCTGCTGGGCGAGCTTGCCAAGCGCGAAGCGCGCTTTCAGATGAAACTGATTGGCCTGGATGCACCGGGTGAGGGCCTTCTCGGCATCGGCTCTGCGGCCGTTGTCGAGAAGGAAGATCGCGATGTTGTAATAGGTTTCGTCGTAGGACGGGTCGAGACGGAGGGTGTGGCTCCATTCCCTGACCGCATCGTCGACCCGACCCATTTTGTAATATGCAAGACCGAGGTTGTGGTGCGCATCGACGAGTTTCGGCTCGCGGGCCAGAGCGGCCGTGAGATACTTGACTGCCGTCGGATACTTCCCATACTGGCCGGCGAGGGTGCCGTACATGTAGTCGCTTTTGATCTTGTCATCGACTTCCGCAATGCGTTTGCCGGTCTTGACGGTGTTCTTCGGAAGAAGCTGCGACAACGGAATGTTTTTGACTTCGTCGGTCATGTGCAGCTTGAAGCGCTGCTTCTCCTGCCGATTCCCTTTTTTACAGCCGCCGAGGGAGAAGGTGAGACCGACGGCCAGAGCGACGCTCAGCCCGAGCCGGAATATCGAACGAGTCAACGTGTGCCCCCTGAACTAAGAGTGTAGGACCTCTCCCGCCCGGGTCGGGCGGAAAACTCATTGTATCATGGGGATGCCGACCTGCCAAGGCGTTTCCTGCCTGTCCTTGCGCCGCTCCAGGACAACGATCCGATTGTTTCCGGAGTCGAGGACGTAGACGACGTCCGAGATCGCGACGAGATCCGCCGGATACCGGAAACGATCGGTTTCAGATACGCCCGGCAGGCTGCTCAGCAGCTTCCCGTCGGGAAGGAATACGCGCACCTCGTTCGTCCGCTCGTCGCAGACGTGGACGAGCCCGTCTGTATCGACGGCGACCCCCGTCGGACTCTTGAGACCGGTTCTGATGTCATTCAGATAGGAGCCGAGACGATCGAATACGCCGATGCGGCCGTTCCCCCGGTCGCAGACGAAAATCCGACCGGAATCATCGACGGCGACCTGCGTCGGGTCCTTGAATTTCTGAGAGCTCCATCCGAAGCCACCCAGTTCGAACAGCTTATTACCGGAAGGGGTGAGCTTCAGCACGCGGTCTTCTCTGCTGTCGACGAGCCAGATGTTGTTCTCGCCGTCGACCATGATGCCCCGTGGTTTGTTCAGACGGGAAGCGCGGTCTCCCTCTCGCGGGAATGTCGTTCCCCGGTAGTTCTTGTAGGCGTCGAATTCGCAGACCCGGTCATTGTTCTGATCGCTGACGTAAAAATTTGAAAAACCGCCGGGTGCAACGTCCCATGGTTCATCCAGGCTGTCTTCCCGCTCTTCCGAGGAGTCGCCGAAGGCAACGCCGAACCCGCCATACTGGGAAACGAACCTCCCGTCGGAGCTGAGTCGAACGATGCGGTCGTTGCCGGTATCTGCGACATACAGCTCTCGGGACGTCGCATCCCAGCCAAGGCCCATCGGCCGGATGAACTGGCGTTCTCCTTTCCCGGACCGCCCGATGACGACGGTCGGAGCGAGAGAGACCGAAAAGACTTCGAGTATTCCCTTGCGCCCTGTGACGAGGTCTGTGGGGATGGTCGCGATATACGTTCCCGGTTCGCACCAGAAGGGGCCCCAGAGCCGCTCGTTTTGCCTCTTCGTCTTCGATCGGGTTTGAATCGAAACGCAACCCGACGTGGGAAGACTAAAAGTGAATCTCGTCGTGGTTGTCGCGACATCGACGGTTAACGACGGCTCTTTCTGAGATGTTTTCTCCGTAAGCTTCGCTCCAGGCGATGCCGCTGTTGCCGTCGCCGTTCTGGCCGTTTCAGACTTCACGCGGCTTTCTGCAAAAAGACCGGGAGTCGGGAAGCTGACTAGCGTAAGAAAAACGCTCACCCAGAAAAGGGATGCCCGGAAAGAGGGTCTTGTATTCATCCGGTTTTCCATGTTTTTTTTCATGTCGGTTGCCTCGATTTTGCTCCTCCCCAAGAGAGGATGATTTCCTCTGAAATCGTGCT